>VFJU01000509.1 GCA_009885905.1 Verrucomicrobiota bacterium | reverse complement strand
GTCCTTACGAAAATCAGACGACTGCGACTGAGATTAAAGTTTACGTTCCAGAGGAAATCCTTGTCCAAGATTGGGGCATTCCAGACTTCGAGCGTGACGGGGTAACGGCTTGGCGCTTCCAGCCCTCGCTGATGAAGAGTCGCGTTAATTTATTAGGCATGCGATATGTATCGGTCGCGTACCCGAGCACGATCACTCCGACACGCGTTGGCAAAATCGCTATCGGCCCAGCGAAAATTCGACTAACTACCCAAGAGAGAGTTCTCGATCCATTCCCACGTGCGGTAGATGTGGAGATCTACCTTCAAGTTCCAAAGTTGGAAATCGAATCGAAAGAACTACCGCCAAATGCACCATTAGGTTTCGAAAATGCCGTGGGCAGTTTTAAACTAACAGCCACATCCAACAGTACTGAAGTGCTAGAGGGTGATCCGATCTCAATCGATCTGATGGTCAGCGGCAGTGGCAACCTTGATACCATGCGCCCTCCGAGTTTGGAGAATCCAAGTGGTTGGAAAGTTTACGGAACCACCAATGAGCAGCGTGGCGATGAGCGCCGCCAGCTTTCGGGCAGCGTTGTTTTCCACCAATCCATTCGACCCCTAGAAATGAAGTCTGAAATCCCATCATTTCGGTTAGTTTACTTCGATCCAGCCGACGAGTCATATAAGACCCTTTTATCCGATCCGATAGCACTGCAAATGAAGCCCAACAAATCTGCTGGAGTCTCAGGTACTCCAGCGGTCCAAGCTTTACCAATGCCTATCGAGCGCATGACTGACATCCTCGCTGTGGTTCATCCAAATCATCTCACTGACCCATTGGTTCGTTCTTTGCCAAATGGATTATGGCATTTTGCTGCTGGTTTGATTGCACTGGCCTTGATCGGCAAAGCGGTGTGGATGCGCCAAGCCGGAAAATTCAAAAAATCTCCTAGACACCAAGAATGGTTACGTGAGTTAGAAAAAATCATAAACATGAAATCAACCGATGAAGTTGAATTCCTCCAAGCTGCTGGCGGTTTCGTTGAGCGTTGGCACGGTGAAAATCCACCCACTGAATTTTTAGAATTACTCACCGAGCGTGATGCTATTTGTTTCCGTTCGGAAAAAAAGATGACTGCCATTGATCCAAAATTTCGTGATCGAATCATCAAACTTCTTCGAAAAACTGCGGTCGCTTGTTTATTCATCACGACATTAGGCCTAGGTGCCCATGCACAGGCTGAGGACATTGCCACAAAGGCGCTAGATGCCTACGAAACTGCGAAGTATGACGATGCGATCAAGCTCTGGTTCAGCGCCGGCAATTACGATCAACTGTCGGCTAATACGCTCTACAATATTGGGAATGCCTGTTATCGCTCCAGTTCCCCTGGGCAAGCAGCGCTTTTCTATCGTCGTGCACTGGTTCGTGATCCGAGCCATCAAGAGTCTCTTCAAAATCTTCGTTTTATTGAGCGCAAGTATGGCGCGATCGTTGTCCAGCGTCCGAGTTACCAATACGCACTCACCAAGTTCAATCTAACAACTTGGCAATCGACCTACTGGGTCGGAGTTTGGATCTGTGGATTGGCAGTTCTTGTTTTTCCTGCCACTCATCGAGGTGCTCGTATTCGAATCGTCGCGATTGCAGCCTTAGTGCTTGGTCCCATTTTGATCTCTGTGGGATTCCTTGGTTGGCGCTATTTTCCAAATGATTCCGAGTTTGCGCCTCTCGCAAAACAAGCCGTGGTCACTGGCGAAAAGGTTGCTCTACACGCCGACGCTGCCCGCACCGCCCCCGAGGTCATCGATGCACCGCCTGGTTCACTTTGCGAAATCATCGCCGAATCGGGTCGTTGGGTTTATGTCGCCTTCGCCACAAAGACCCGCGGGTGGGTACCCATCGAGTCAATCGAGAAAATTATCCCTAATAAAACTCCCGAACCACCCAAATTTCGTAAGCCAAAGGCTGGCGAAAAGACTGCGTGATCGGAGTCAGAATGTCGGAAAACTACAGAGAAATTAATCAACCGGTCCATTTCACTTAATTGATTACAATGTTGAAATCATGGCGAGAAGCTAGGTTTTTTAAGGTGTTAATCTCGATATTGGCAATTGCATAAGCAGTTCTCCGTGACCGAAGCAACCATGGTCAGACAACAAATTTGACTGGATCAGTTAGCATGCCGAAGAGATCATCAATTAACGTGAATCTTCCAGCCAAGCGCAATAATTACAGTCGTATTGCGCCAAAAAAATTCTTGTCGAGACACGACACCGACCTCATCGTTTAAGTAATATGAATAAGATATTTTCGCTCCTGTGTTACCTGTTTTTTACGACTCATTCATTGCAAGCGGAGTATCGAATTTGGACCAATTCAACTGGGGCGACTATCGATGCGGATTTGGTGAAAGCCGACAGTGAAAATGTCACGCTCAAGCTCCGCAACGGCAAGTTAAGCACCTTTCCGCAGGTCAAACTTTCGGAGGCCGACCGAGCATTCATTAAAAGTCTACCGCCACCAAGCACCGACTCACCACAAGTAACGGCCACAGCGGATCGCAAAGCTAAGTGGCT
>VFJU01000393.1 GCA_009885905.1 Verrucomicrobiota bacterium | reverse complement strand
GGAAAAGAAATTCCCCTTACGCGTCTTGATGTAATGCCAAACTCCGTAACCCAACGGTAAGACCAAGGCGAGGATCATCGCTTTAATGGGGCCGACGTGCCATGGTTTGGCAACTTTGCCCAGCCTCTCTTGCAGTTCAGGATCTTTGCTAAGATAGCTTAGAATTAGCACTGGGATGATCACGTTGATCAAGATGTTCGCCAGTGGGTGTTCTTGTGGAGTTTTTTTAGCGGTCATGAAAAGACGTCGGTGGACGTGGTATTGTTAGATTTCATAAAAAAGCGGCCTAGGAAGCTATCCTAAGCCGCTTGATTTGGTTGGTTAGACTTTCCCGAAGATCGTCTGGCCGGTGGAACGAAGGTCGTCGCACGCGGTCTTCATCCGATCGCAGAGACCGAGTTCGCCCTTCTTCAGGTAGGAGCGTGGGTCGTAGTGTTTCTTGTCGCCGACTTCGCCATCGATTTTAAGGACTCCCTCGATGTTTTGGCACATGTGAGTGACGATCGGACGGGTGAACGCGTACTGCGTGTCGGTGTCGATGTTCATTTTAACGACGCCGTAGTCGAGAGTTTCGCGGATTTCCGAGAGAGCGGAGCCCGAGCCGCCGTGGAATACCAAATCCATTTCAGCACCAGCACCGTGTTTGTCGGTGACGGCTTTTTGGCCATCGCGGAGGATGCTAGGAAGCAGCTTCACTGAGCCAGGTTTGTAGGCTCCGTGAACGTTGCCGAAAGTGGCAGCAAAAAGAAAGCGCCCGATCGGTTGAAGCGCTTCGTAGACTTCCACCATGTCTTCGGGCGTGGTGTAGAGTTTTTCGATTGGAAGACCTGAGGTATCGTGGCCGTCTTCTTCACCGCCGACGCATCCGGCTTCGACTTCTAAGATGATGTCGAGTTCGGCGCACTCCTTGAGGAGCGCTTTCGAAAGGGTGAGGTTTTCGCTCAACTCGACCACCGAACCGTCAAACATGTGAGATTGAAACAGCGGACCTTTACCTGCGGCGATGCGCTTGCGAGATGCTTCTAGCAGAGGCTTGAGAAAGCCGTCGACCTTGCTCGGATGGCAGTGGTCCGTGTGGAGGGCGATGAGCACGTTGTGCTTTTCCGCGAGTAGGTGGCAGGCCTCGGCAAGGACGATGGCCCCGAAGGCTGCGTCTTTCACCGCGGTGCCAGAGGCAAACTCGCCGCCACCTGTGGAAATTTGAATGATTCCGTCAGATTTCGCTTCGGAAAACGCCCGCAGCGCACCGTTGATGGTGGTCAGGGAGGTGACATTGATGGCGGGATAGGCATAGCCACCCTTTTGGGCGGCGTCCAACATCGCGCGATACTGCGCAGGTGTAGCAATTGGCATAGCAGCGGTTTCCTAAACGAGCGGCGCGCGAACGACAAGCCAGAATTGAACGAATTTAGATCGCAAGGTTAGCTTCCCGCTTGCTAATCACGATGCCTTAAGATTGGTTCTATTTCAAATCGATGCCACTATCTCAACCTATCATCTGCAGGCCGACCTCTTGGTTCATTTTTCGCGCCTCGGTGATGGTTCTCATGTTCGGGGTTTTTTCGGTGCTTTTTTACATCGACGGATCAACAGGCTACCGGAAAAAGAACGAGAATTTCTACCTGAATAAGACCTTTGAGAATGCAAACGATCAATTTGCAAAGATGAACTCGAGTGGATCGCTCACGCCGAAAGAGTGGGAGACATACGCAGCAAAACAATCGGTCGCCTTTCCGAAAGATTCGTCGATTTTGCCGACTTCGCTCAAATTGCCAATGCCGTGGCCTGCGGTTCTTCATGATTTTGATAAAATGAAGTCGTTGCAGTGGAATATTCTTTGGCGTGAATACACCAAGGAGAATGGGCTAAACGCCTCGCCGCCAGAAGAACCCTACGACGCTCAAAAAATTAGAGAGCAATGGATCGTTGGTGGAGTTTGCGCGGGTCTCGTCGGGATCGCTGGATTTATTTTACTTCGCACCCTGATGCGTTCGATCTCGGTGGATGATGAAGCGATCACCAGTTCGCAGGGGAAGCGGATTCTTTTTTCTGACTTGAAGGTTCTGGATCTTCGTAAATGGGAAACCAAGGGATTGGCTTTTATCGACTACGACGGCGAGAGCGGCCAGGGGCGTATCCGAATCGATGGTCTGACATACGGCGGCTTCAAATCCGAAAATGACCAACCCGCCGAACAGCTTATGAAAAAAATCCAAACAAATTTTAGCGGTGAAGTCATCGAGTACATTCCGTTTTCATCAAGCGAGTCCGCCAGCGATCAGAAATCTTCCAGCGATTGATTTTCGAGAAATGTGTGCTTTTCGACCTCGGATTCGTTTTCGAGATTGCCAAGTCGGTACTGCACGCGATAACCACTTCCAACCCCAACACTCAACAACAGCAACTCATGTCAGATAAAAGTATCGAAGCCCGTGTAAAGGACATCATCGTAGATCAACTCGGCGTCAATGCCGACCAAGTCACCACCGAAGCCAAGTTTGTCGAAGACTTAGGAGCGGATTCGCTCGACACAGTCGAACTGGTCATGGCCTTTGAAGAGGAATTCGATATCGAAGTTCCAGACGAGGAAGCAGAAAAACTTCAGGCGGTGGGTGACGTTGTCACTTACATCACCAGCCAACAGGCATAATTTTAATCAGGCAAATACTTGTCAAAAGAGCGGGTACCGACAAGGGATCCGCTCTTTTCTTTGCATTCTATCCGATATAGGTGACACTTTGACTCAATGCATTCGCAAGACGACATTCACTATGCACTCGAGACGACTAAAGTCCTCCGAGAGCCTGACCGTAGAATCGACACGTTTGGGGAAACTCGCTTTGAATTTCAATTGATCAGCGAGTTAATGGATCGTTCTGGTGAAGTGAGAATTCGTACCGGCGAGGTGGAGGCGATGCGCCCGAGAATCCTCCGCCCTACTGCATACAATGAAGTGGAGTTAGAAGGATTTGATTCATCTGCTAGGGCTCGTTTTGATAAACTCGTCTCCAAGCTCCGTGACGAGGGTAAGGACCTCGCGTTTCTTCAATACGGTTTTCAGTTTAAGCGGGGGCAAGTGCATGAGGAAATCATTCACGACACCCTAGACTCGGTGCGTGAACGCGTGATGGACGATATCCGCCGCAGCGGCAACCCTTCCCGCGCAATCATTGAAGGGGTGGATGACGCATGGGAAATTTGTATTCTAAAGTTTTCTTTTGAGATGATCCTCCGCTCACACGAAATCAATGCTTTTGATTTTAAGCGCCGAGGTCTCATTTAAGACTTTTCGATCCTATCATGAGCCTCTGGACGTTTTTCAAACTCCTCGCTGGTTTGACAGTTCTAACAGTGATGGCATTCACGGGTATGCTCGCCTACCACATCACCGTGAAGCCGCTTGGTGGCGTGTTTGAAAAATTGGTTCCAAATCCTGCTGAGATTGCAGGTAAACAAGCCGACGCCGAGTTCGTGAAGATGCTCGATACGGCAAGCCTGCCAGAAATTGATCCAGGAGAAAAAGCATTCCAAAAAGCTCACGAACTTCTCGCGCTCGGGAAAATCAATGAAGCGCGTGAAAAACTAACTGCTATCGTTAACGTCTTCCCATCTTCTCCTGCGGCACCTGTTGCTCGTAGGATCGTTGGGGAGATGGGACTTGATGAAATTCTCTCTGCATCACACGAGGAAGGTAAAAAATGCCACGTCGTCAAACGCGGAGATTCCTACCTCGGTATCGCCGCGCAATATCATACGACTTTAGATTTGATGATGCATCTCAACGGCATGATGGAGTTGAAAAATATTATTCCGGGCCAAGAACTTATTGTGTTGCCGTTAGATTTTCGGTTGCTCATCGAACCGCAGCGCAAGGCGCTTTCCGTCTGGAATGGACCACGTTTTATTCGTGAATACCCCATCATTCATTTGAACGTCTCGGGAAGTCTTGCGGTTGGTAAAACCAAAATTAAATCCAAGTCCGCGGAATTAGAAGGCCGCCAAGTCCCACCTCAATCCAAAGACTATCGCGGAGCGCAAAAAGTGATTCAGCTCGAGAAGCCCTCTTTACAAATTCGTGGCGCAGAGGTCACGGATGAGAACACGCGCGGTGGCGTCGTTTTGCTTCCTCAGGACATGGAAGAAGTCAGCCTGCTCACCCGCGTGGGCAACGAAGTTGAAATTCGCTGACGACGGCCGAACGGGCCCCAAATAAGCTCGTGGATGCTCGCGGCATCGAAATGATCTCCAGTCTTGCATCTTGCCGCCCATATCCCGATTCTTCCTACCACGAACTATGCAGCTCCTAGAATTCGAAAAGCCAGCCGCAGATCTCGAGCGCGAGCTTGAAAAACTCCGCGTGAGGGCATCCGCTCAAAACATCGACATGACCGCCGAAATCTCGATGATGGAAGGGAAGCTCGCAGAGACGCGTGCCGCGATCTATAAGAACCTCACTCCATGGCAACGCGTCCAAATCGCTCGTCACACGAACCGTCCCTTCATGCTCGACTACGTGTCACTCGCCTTCACTGATTTCTCCGAACTCCACGGAGATAGACACATCGGTGATGATGCATCCATGCCGGGCGGATTTGCACGCATCGGCGGCCAGAGGGTCGTGATCGTCGGTCATCAGAAGGGGCGAGACACTAAGGAGAATCTCAAACGTAACTTCGGCAGTGCCCACCCGGAAGGCTATCGCAAGGCGATGCGCTTGATGAAACTCGCAGAAAAATTCGGTCTGCCCGTTATCACCATGATCGACACGCCAGGCGCGTTTCCTGGCATCGGTGCGGAGGAGCGCAACATCGCAGAAGCCATCGCCTACAATCTCCGTGAAATGATGCTTCTGAAAGTACCTGTGATTGCCATTGTGTTAGGTGAGGGCGGATCAGGGGGCGCCTTGGGCATCGGCGTGGCCGATCGTGTGATCATGATGGAAAATGCCTACTACTCCGTGATCAGTCCGGAAGGCTGCGCTGCAATCCTCTGGAAACACCGCAAACACGCCCCAGAGGCGGCGGAGGCGATGAAGCTTGTCGCGCCGGATCTGATGAAACTCGGTCTGATCGATGACGTCATCGCCGAGCCTACCGGTGGAGCCCATCACGATCACCAAGCCACTGCGGACGCTTTCCGCGACAAAGTTCTTTCGCACATTGCTACGCTAACGGCGCTGCCTACCGAACAACTCCTGAAAGAACGTTATGCGAAGTTTCGTAACTTCGGCGAGTGGCAGGGTAAATAAACATTTTTAAAACCGAAGCACACAACCAAAATCATCATGTCTAACAAACCACTTAACATTGGTCTAGTAGGAGGAGGGAAGGGGGCCTTCATCGTAAACCCTCATCAGAAAGCGATTCACATGGACGGCACCCGCCGAGTCGTCGCCGGAGCGCTTTTCCCCGATCCTGCGATCGCCCTCGAGGAAGCTGCCAACTGGGCCTATCCGATCAAGGGCTATGCGTCCTACGATGAGATGATCGCCGCCAACGCGACCTTGCCCGACGACGAGAAGCTCGACTACATTCTCATCGTCACGCCCAACTTCGTGCACTTCGATCCAGCAATGAAGGCGATGAAGGCCGGCATCGCGGTGTTTTGCGAAAAGCCGCTTTGCCTCAATCTCGAGGAGGCCAACGAACTGGTGAAAACCTCCCGCGAACTCGGGGTACCTTTCGCGGTGGCTCACACCTACCTCGGTCACTGGACCACCCGCTTTAGCCGCTATATTGTCGAGAGTGGTTTGTTGGGAGACGTCCGCTGGGTGGATAGTTATTACATTCAGGGTTGGCTCGCGTCCAAGCTGGAAGCCACCGGCCAGCAACAAGCCAGCTGGCGCGTCGATCCCAAACGTGCGGGTGGCTCCGGCTGCGGCGGGGATATCGGCACTCACGCCCTCATGCAGTTGCGCTACGTCACTGGCCTCGAAATCACCGAGGTGTCCGCACAAATGGAAACTTTCGTCGAAGGGCGCATGCTCGATGACCATTTCACCATCTACTGCAAACTTAGTAATGGCGGCAAGGCATTGGTCCGCGCCTCGCAAATCTGCATCGGCCACAAGAACGATCTCGGCATCGACGTTTCCGGCACCAAGGGCACCTTGCGTTGGCGTCAAGAAGATCCCGAGCGCCTAACGATCCATTTGCCCAACCAACCCGACCGGGTTTATTGGCGCGGTGCAGTCGCCGCGGGCGATGGCTTCTTGCCGGACGATGTTCCTGCCGATTTGATGGCGGAACCCACGATTCCCGCCGGCCATCCTGAGGCTTTTCACGATGCCTTCGCTCGTCTCCACCGCTGCTTCGAGATAGATGTTAGGAAATGGAAAGCAGGTGAGAAATTTTCTACCGATGGAAGCAAATACGCCACTGTTGAAGACGGATGGATGGGCCTCGCCTTCATTGAAACATGCATTAAGAGCAATGAGAATGATGGCGCGTGGGTCGCTATGCCGAAGAAAGTTTGATTTTGATTACGGGAGATTCAAGTGGTCAACGCACTGGTGTGCAGTGAAGATGTCAGCGATTATATTAGCCATCGGCACGATTTTCCGAGTCCGCCTCGCTCATTGTGTGTGAGCAGTCGATGGCTTCGGTGGATGCGGGTGGACTGGCTCAGTGCAGCGGATAGCCGAGCAACTGGGCATCGCGTGGGTAGAGTCGGTTGACCTGGTTGATGATTTCGGATGTTAGGGGGACGACGTCGGAAGGCGAGCTGTTCAGGTGCGCTAAATTTTTTGGGGGAGGGATCGAGAGACGCTTTAGAATTGCTGCGAAATCCTCTTCAAGCGTCTCCACTCGTCCGAGGAAATCGACCTTTAAATTGTCCTTCTGATCGAAGATGAAACTCGATTGATCCCAAAACAGCAATTCTTGCCGGACGAGGGTCGGTGTTAGTTGGGTGAAGACAAACTCATCGAATTCACACCGGTTGACACCTAGCTGCTTGGCCAAGGTACGATCCCGCCGGCCGCCGTTTCCGCCTCGTTTTAGATATTGATAGGTCGAGTGAAGTCGTTTTGCAGGACACCGTGTGAAGGAAAACTTAAAGTAGTTGGAGAAACTGACGCGATCTCCCCGCTGGTAGTCGATCCAGCGGCCGTGATCGCGGGCACCCACATGTCCGAAGGTCTCCAAGATACTTGTGCCCGCACATTTCGGGATATGGATAAATATCGCCCGATATTGATGCTGCCATGGACGGACTGGGACCCCGATGAAAGCCCTTTTGACGAGCCTGCGGTAATTTTGAATATTGCGGAGTGCGGGCATGGTTCAGGGATGCGGATTCAAGTGGCTAGCGCAATCGGTGGTGGCAATGGACCAAGAGTGGTTTGAGGCCACTGGTTCAATCGCCAAACCGAACCGAAAGCCATTTGAACCACTACAATTGCCTAACCCGAACGCAACGCTACACCCTCGGAGCCATCGAGCGCAACGGCGCATCTCAAAAAGGCGATTTCAATCCGGAAGCGCAACGATAGCGGCTTGATCTGAGAATACCTCCCGAGGTGTTCTCCATCCAAGACATTTTCTCGGGCGGTCGTTAAGCTTTTCCTGAAGTCGGTTCGCTTTGGGAAATGCTACCGGATCAGGCCGTTGGTATTTTCGTTGAGCCCTCTTACCCATGAGTGGTAGGGATGGGAAAAATTACAAGAGACAGAAATAATTGATGCTCAGCGGGTGAAAACAGACCCCTTAGCCACCACCCGCCTCGCTCAGAGGCGCTCCACGAACGCGGCCATTTTCCTTTTTAGGATTAGGCAAGACATTGGCTAGACAAGCGGGGTTCGGAACACGGACTGTGTAATTTGCTAACTTCTGGTATTCATTAGCTTCGCTGCG
>VFJU01000461.1 GCA_009885905.1 Verrucomicrobiota bacterium | reverse complement strand
GATTCTCCAGCGTAAAGCTTGGGTGATCTGCGTCTTTGCGGTGCTTGTGCTGCCCTTCGCCTTGCCGATGATTTCGAGCGCCACCGAAAAGCCGATCTTAGTTCAACCTGCTAGAATTCTAGCCGCATGGAGCACTCTTTGGGTCTGCGCACTTTTCTGGGGGCTTTTCACCGCAGCCCGCGAAGGCGAAACCAACGCCAAGACCGGCGTGGGCGAATATTTCCAAACCACGGGAATATCACCCACTCGCCAATTGTTTGAAATCTGGCTAGCGATTTTTTGTTTCATCGCACCGCTGGCAGTCATCACCGCTGGGATTTGCCAATTCGCCGCGACTCCCGCCGATCCTGTCGAGCAAGTGATGTGGTGGACCCTGAACTTACAATACACCGTGCTTTTTCTGTTAGTCATGGCTCCGTTGTTAGCTCTCGCCACGGCGCTCGCATCACGCTTCGGCGGCATCACTGGCTTCACCGTTACCTTACTCATCACCGTCTACGGACTCTACGGCGTCGGCTACCTCGAGAGCATGCTCAAGGTCGAGGCGAACCCAATTCTCCATGGCATCTGGACGCTGTCGCCGCACTACAGCTTCGCGGATTTAACACAACGCTTGGTCTTCAAAACGGGAGCTTTACCTGTCAGCGCTTTCATCAACATGATGCTCTATTTTGGCGGAATTCTAGCATTTTACGCCGGCCTATCCCGCCTCTGCTTCCGCACCAAACTCCCTGCCTGATTCACAAACTGATCTCTCACACCTAACCACTCTTTCAAATGTCACGTCTTCTCACTCATTCAACTTCGTTCTGCCTGATCGGCATGGGCGCGTTCGTCTGGGTATTTGCCGGACGACCACTGGTGAAGAATCCTGATTTGAGCTCACCGGTCAATCCATTCGGAATCAACCGTGGCCCGTACGGAGAAGTTTTTGCCATGGCGATGCAAGGTCCCATCGATACCTACTTCCACGGCTCTATCAGCAGTGGTGCTCATCACCATGCCAACTCCGAGAACTGCAGCGCTTGCCAAAATGACGTTGCAAAAAAACAAGAGGTTGCGGCATCGAATTTCTCGATAGGCCAACGCTTTGAAAACTTCCTGAGCTCGCTGGGTAAAGTTGCACAAACTAGCACCAACCCCAACGCACCAGGCAAGGCACACAAGCTCTACCTCCGTCGCCAAGTGGAAGACAAACTCCGCTTCGCCTACCAGCTTGATCCATCTCACTATGGAAATTACAATTCCTTGCACTTTTTTCTAACGGAGCCACAACTCGGTACCCGCCCCGAGCTTACCCCGTCCGCCGAAAAACTTGCTAGAGACACCATTCAATATTGTCTCAAACAAGAAAACGACCCCCGTGCCTCACTCACTGCAGCGGCAGCAGCGACCAATATTCTCCACCTGATGTTCGCGGATCAGCAAAGCCAAAATCCACAATTCACACCCGAACAAATGCGGCAATATCTCAAAGTGCTCGACGATAGCATCGCCCGCTTCAACACGCTCGCAAAACAATGGGACGAGACCAAAAACTGGGATCTGCTCTCACCTCAACGGATCCAAGAATGCAACGAACGCTTGAGCTTCATCTGCAATATCCGCAAAGCCGCAGAAGGAGCCATCGCCCGGTTCGAAACCCAGTACCAGGACCAAGCCTCTAACTGATCACCTGCGAAACTAAATTTCTCTATCATGTCTGTCTATAATTCCACCATCGAACCACCGCCACTCCCGGGATCATCCTCGGTAGCCGCACCGGCGCGTTTTATGGCAGACATGCGTGGCAGCGATCTGCTAGAAATAATCTTTCGCGTGTGCCGCGAACACGGCGTTTCTGATATCCAGATGCGTGCCAACCGTCCCGTCTACATCCACACCCACAAGGGCATGGAAAAATTGGACTTCCTCGGAAACCTCTCGGCAACGCACATGGATGATATCCTCAAGGAACTCATCACCAACCGCGAAATCGGAAGCCACGGCTTCGGAAAAGATTCAAGCATCTCACTCCGAATCGATGAAAAAATCCGCCTCGCCATCGCCGACTTCTCTGAGCATCGCGTCGCGGACTTTTCCTGCGATGGCATCCCCATGGGTCGCAATGGCGAACGCTCGGGCCGCCTGCGGATTCAAGCTCATCTTAGCTCATCCGGTTTAGGCATCACCTGCCGGATCCTCAACGACACAATCCCAGAACTCGCGGCACTCGGAATCGATCCTGATACCGTGGACACCCTGCACCATGCCGTTCTCAAACGGGCTGGACTCTGCCTCGTGACAGGCCCAACCGGTTCGGGCAAATCGACCACGCTTGCTTCACTCATCGACTGGGCTCGCCGCCACTTTCCAAAGCACATCGTCACGATCGAAGACCCAATCGAATACCAGTATTCCGATGACATGGATGACCCAAATTACCCCGGTCACCGAGTTCCTTCGCCCAGCATCATCACTCAACAAGAAGTCGGGCGCGACGTCCATTCGTATCGCCAGGGCCTCAAAGATGCGCTTCGCAAGGCG
>VFJU01000331.1 GCA_009885905.1 Verrucomicrobiota bacterium | reverse complement strand
CTTCAATCATCTTGTGGATCGATTCGAAGGCCATGTATGGGTTGATTGCGTCTGCGCCGTAGCCAATCAAAGTGGAGAAGTGGTGGACTTCGCGAGCCTCGCCGGTTTCAAGAATGACAGAAACTCGGGTGCGAGTGCCTTTGCTAACAAGGTAGTGGTGGATGCCACCCATCAATAACAAAGTTGGAATCGCAGCTAGGTCGTGATTAATACCTCGATCTGATAGAATGATGATATTGCATCCGTCTGCGATCGCAGAGTCGGCATTCTTGCAGAGTTGTTCAAATGCGGATTCAAGTCCTTCACCACCTTGGTTGGATGGGAAAAGTGCGTCGAGTGTGATAGATTTGAATCCATCAAGATTGATCTCACGAAGACGAGCGAGTGCTTCGTTGTCGATGAGAGGATTATCCAGGCGGACCATTCTGCAGCTTTGTGGTCCTGGTGCGAGTAGGTTGGACTCCGATCCAATGAAGGTTTCGGTGGAGGTGACGAGTTCTTCGCGGATGCAGTCGAGTGCTGGATTGGTGACCTGTGCGAAAATCTGTTTGAAATATTGATAGAGATGTTTCGGCTTGCTGGAAAGAACCGCGAGTGGCGTGTCGTTGCCCATCGAGGAAATCGGTTGGACGCCGGACGAGGCCGTGGGTCCTAGCAACATGCGCAGGTCTTCGTAGGTATAGCCGAATGCGAGTTGGCGTTCGAGGATGCGGTCGGGTTCTATCGACTTTGGAGCTTTCGCTGCGGGAAGGTCTTTGAGAGTGATCCTGTTTTCATCTAACCACTTTCGGTAAGGTTTGGCCAAGTAGACACGCTTCTTGACCTCCTCGTCGGGGACGATGCGACCTTCCTTCATGTCCACAAGAAACATCCGCCCGGGGCGAAGGCGACCTTTTTCAATGATGGTCATCGGGTCTAGATCTGGCACGACACCAACTTCCGAAGCCATGATGACGAGATCATCATCGGTGACATAGTAGCGGCTTGGACGCAGGCCGTTGCGGTCTAGGACGGCGCCAATTTGTTGACCATCAGAAAAAGTGATAGAAGCTGGACCATCCCATGGTTCCATCATGCAAGCGTGGAATTCATAGAACGCTTTTTTATCCTCGTCCATCATGGTGTGACGCTCCCATGGTTCGGGGATCATCATCATCATCGCGTGGACGAGATCGTAGCCACCGTAGTGCAAAAATTCTAAGGCATTATCGAATCGCGCTGAGTCCGATCCGTCTTCGTTGATGACGGGGAAAATATTCTCAATGTCAGTTCCAAAAAGATCGGATTGGCAGAGTGCCTGACGCGCCTTCATGAAGTTTGCATTGCCCATGACGGTATTGATTTCTCCGTTGTGGGCGATGAAGCGGTTCGGGTGAGCGCGCGACCAGCTTGGAAAGGTATTCGTGGAGAAGCGGGTATGCATCAGCGCGAGTGCCGACTCGTAATCTGGATCGAGTAGATCTGGAAAGTAAGTGGAAAGTTGACAAGGGGTGAGCATGCCTTTGTAGACCATGGTCCTAGCAGAAAGACCGGTGACGTAATGGTAATCTGCGCCTGGGAAAGAATTCCCTTTGTTGCCATGGACGTCGCGGAATTGGTTGGGCACCTCGTTGTTACGGATCCAAGCGCCTACGCGCTTGCGGATGACGTAAAGCTTGCGCTCGAAGTCCATCGGGTCGGTGATGTCGGGGCTTTTACCGATAAAGATTTGCTTGATAACCGGTTCGTAGCGGCTGGATGTTTTTCCTAGCAGTTCGCTTTTTACTGGAACGGTGCGCCAACCGAGAAATTTTTGGCCTTCCTCACGCACCACGAGTTCAAAGACCTGCATCGCGACCTCGCGCACCGAGGCCTCAGGAGAGAAAAATACGCAACCAGAGCCGTAATCGCCCTCTGGTGGAAGTTCGACACCCTTTTTTGCCATTTCCCGACGCAAGAACTTGTCCGGCATCTGAGTAAAAATTCCGGCGCCATCTCCTGTGGCTGGGTCGGATCCGCTTGCGCCGCGGTGGTCCATTTGGTTGTTCATCGTGAGGGTTTTCACGATGATATCATGCGAGCGTTTGCCTTTTAAATGCGCGATGAAGCCAACGCCGCAGGCATCTTTTTCGCGAGACGGGTGCCAGAGTCCTTGGGGTTCAGGCCAGCCGTGAGGAGATTTCTTAGATAAAGGCATTGAATTGGTGAGGAATTGTAAGGAAACCTAAACACAACGCGTTGTGGTGCAAGGCAGAGATTGTAAAAATTATCGAGTATCTGTCGGCGTGGTTGCTTGAAGTAACCGCTGAGTTAATTCAAATAACATTCAAAACGGGCGGAAAGTTGCTTTCCGTGGGGGGTGCTGTCAAGACTCAGCGACCAAATGCTTTGGTCTGTGGTAATCAAATACTCGGAATTCGCTCCAGACTTGTGAACATCGACCGTATTATTTGGCTTTCGGAGTGGTCGCAGCGGGTACTGGAATCTCCGCTGGGACGTCGAGGGTATGAACTTTGAAATTGGGGTCCTGCGTCGGATCGGCATAGGGTGAATTGAGAAATTGCGCCGCGAATTTTTTCAAATAATCGATCCATTCTTGCTCGGTGGTAATTTTCCCCTGACCTTCCCAACCGAAGCCAGAAAAGTATCGAATCCCTCCCATTTTATCAGTACGGGCGATGCATAGCGCCTGAGTGAGGCCTTCCGCGTCGGTATGGTTGCTCATTTTGACGACTTTCTCGGGGTTGATCACCACGGCGGTACCAAGTCCGTAACCGTCTAATTTCTCCCAAATCATCATCGTGCCGGCTTTCGGTGAAAACACTGCCGCGCTTCCTTTTACTTCCGGGTTGAGTCCGATAGCGACTTCCATGTTTGTGGCGGGTATGCCGTCGATGGTGAAACGGGAATCACACTGATAGAGGTGTTGGCCCATGATTAGAGAGATGCGTTTGGTTTCGCGGAGGGCTTTGCCTTTGAAATTACTGGCATAGTCGAGTTCGAATGTGACCCGTTCTGGTAAGTTTTCTAACAGTCGATGTGCAATGAAAGTGTCGGAGTTGTAGAGTCGTTCATCTGCCCAGATTGAGATGCCGCCGCACCCACGCGAGCTGCCGACGTGATAGAGGTCGTACCCTTCGCCGTGGTCCGAGTGATACGGCTTGGCGACTTTTCCGTAGGGTAGAACGAGGCGATCCTGCATGTACCATTTATTGAGAATAGGGTAGGGGACGCGCTTGAACCAGCAGTCGATGCCGCTGTTTTCTGTACCAGGTCGCAGAGTGGGTCCGTAGGTGCGAAAAGCGACCAAGTCATTTTCCCATGCGAAGTCATCCATTCGTTCTGGCACGAAGCGGGCAAAAGCTCTTGGAGTTGCTGGTAGGAAACTGCTAGGCAATTTTACGCCTTGAAAAGTGGCCAGATCGTTGCGGCGTTTGGCTGGATCTAGCAGGCGAATGATTTCCGCGCCAGCGAGAAGAAACGCGCCGGTGCCATAGACTTCAGTGGATTCAGCAGTGGTGTCTTGCTTGTCTGGAGCGTCGCCGATTTTTTGTACGAATCCAAGCATGCCAGATGGTTGGATATTTCTAGCAAGTGCCTGATAGCCTTTCATAACAACTGGGCGGAAGGTATCCTCTGGCAACAGACCGCGATTGATGCCCCAAGCCATGGCGTAGGTGAAAAAAGCTGAACCTGACGATTCGCCGCGTGGGTCTTGCGAGTCTAACAAACTGGATCGCCAAAGTCCGTCTGTGTTTTGAAGTTTAAGAAGAGCAAACATCATGTCATGATAAAGGCCTAGATATTTTACCCGTGAAGGGTGATCTGCTGGAAGGTAGTTCAGCATGTGGATAAGGCCACCGACGACCCAACCATTACCACGTGACCAGAAGACTTTTTTTCCACTCGGGGTTCGCTTGGTGAAAAAATTGTTATCACGGTAATAGAGATGGTGTGTGGGATCATAAAGCACATCGGTGGTGGTCCACCATTCACGGTCTGCCCACTCTAGAAATTTAGGGTCACCGGTGATTTTCGAGAGATGTGCCCAAACGGCGGGCGACATGAAGAGTGCGTCGCACCAGCACCAAGTGAAGCTGCCGCCAGAAATCGATTTTGGAGTTTCAGCTGAGAGGGCAGAGGTGATTTTATCAAAGTGGGTGACGGCAGGGTTTAACTTGTTAGAATCCTTATCAAGTTGGTACATTTCTAACCACGCTTGGAGTACCGCATGATCATCTGCATGAGTGACCCGAGGACCTGGACCGTATGCGATTTGTTTGCCGAAGGAATTAAGAGCGTCGAGATACTTAGCGTCGCCTGAAACTTGATAGAGATTTGCGAGCCCCAGAAAAAATGGTGCTTGAGTCCAATCGTGAATTGCGTGTTGCGAGGGATTTGCGATTTGCCAATCCGCAACGCGTTTCATCTCTTGGAGAATTTCCTTAGGCTGAGGATCGGCAGCGATGAGCGGAGAAACCATCGCAAGGGTGATGATCGCTAAGTTACGTAACGTAGAAGATGCAGATGATAATGTGAGAGACATGAGGATTTAAATGAATAAGAAATGATGTAGCTTAAATTCCAGTTGCCAGAGTACGGGTCAGATGGAGAATAAACACCAACTGAAGCTAGGAAATCAAAAACGCATTTAAAAACTGCGTGTCCGCTCGGTAAAATTATTCAAAAAATTCATCTTCATGGAAATACGACTGATGCCATCACCCCGCGAAGCGGCGATTCTTGATACCGACGAGTTGCGTTCGACCTTTTTGCTCGACGAGCTTTTCGTCTACGGTGTGATAGGCCTTATTTACACCGACCTTGACCGAGGAATCGTAGGAAGTGCCGTCCCAACCATTCATGCTTTGGCGCTTGGAAATGATGATGCGCTTAAAGCAGATTTCTTTTGCCAACGCCGTGAAATGGGTGTCCTCAATTTTGGTGGCGCTGGCACTGTCACGGTCGATGATGTCAATTATCCAATGGCTACACAAGACTGCCTGTACATTGGACGCGGCAGCAAAGAAGTCATTTTTGAAAGTGCTGATGCTACCAATCCCGCGGTTTATTATTTTGTTAGTTATCCCGCGCATGCGGTGTATCCAACGACTAAAGCGACTCGCGGCGATGCGAACCGCGTGGAACTTGGCACTCGCGACGAGGCAAATGAGCGAACGATTTTCCAATACGTGCATGAAAACGGCATCAAGAGTTGCCAGCTTGTTATGGGCTTCACCGAGTTCAAGCCTGGCAGTATTTGGAACACCATGCCCTGCCACACCCACGACCGTCGGAGCGAAGTGTATTGTTACTTCGATGTTCCAGCAGCGCACCGCGTGCTGCACATGATGGGCGAACCTCAGCAAACTCGCTCGATCTGGGTGGCGGATCGCCAAGTAGTCCTCTCGCCACCTTGGTCGATTCACTGTGGATGCGGCACCGCCAGTTACCGGTTCTGTTGGGCAATGGGTGGAGAAAATCAGGCCTTCACCGACATGGATCGTGTCGAAATCGCCGACCTTCGTTAATTTCATGAAATCATTCGACCTCACCGGGAAAACCGCAATCGTAACGGGTTGCAAGCGTGGCATTGGCTTTGCGATGGCAGAGGGCCTCGCCGAAGCGGGTGCTAACATCATCGGCGTTAGTGCCAACCTTGAAGCGACTGGTAGCGCGATTGAAAAATCCGTCTTAGCATTGGGACGGACTTTCACGGCTTACCAATGTGATTTTTCACAGCGCAAAGAGGTCAAAGATTTTGCCCAGAAAGTCATGTTAGATCATGGGGTTCCTGATATTTTGGTGAACAATGCTGGAACGATCAAACGCCAGCCTGCCGCCGAGCATTCCGATGACTTCTGGTTTGAGGTGATCGATGTAAATCTTAATGCTCAATTTCTCTTGAGCCGTGACATCGGTGCGAAAATGATCGCGCGTGGTAGTGGGAAAATTATCTTTACCGCGTCGCTTCTAACATTTCAAGGTGGCGTCACCGTTCCTGGTTACGCTGCGTCTAAGGGTGGCATCGGTCAACTGACTAAGGCTCTCTCTAACGAGTGGGCTGGAAAAGGAGTGAATGTTAACGCTATCGCTCCCGGTTACATTTCCACTGATAACACGGAGGCTCTCCGTGAAGACCCGGTTCGCAGTCAGCAAATTCTCTCTCGTATTCCTGCGGGTCGCTGGGGGGAACCGCAAGATTTCAAAGGTCCGATCGTCTTTCTAGCCAGTGAGGCTTCACGTTACGTCCACGGCGAGATTCTGGTGGTCGATGGTGGCTGGATGGGGCGCTGATCTCGAAGAATGTCAGGCGCTGTGCCGCTTTAAGAACTCATCTGCCATGGCACCGTACGCTTGTGCTCCGAGGCCGTTGGCGTCGTGTTCAAAAATTGATTTTCCGTGGCTGGGTGCTTCGCCAATCCGGATCGTCCGCGGGATCATCGTTGAATACATTTGATCAGGGAAAAACTTAGAAACCTCCTCGACGACTTGGCGTGAGAGCAGAGTTCTTCCATCATACATGGTCATGAGAATCCCCTCGAGTTTGATACCGGGATTTGCATCTGAGCCGCGAATTTGATCGATCACATGGACAATTTTTGCCAATCCTTCGAGGCCGAACCATTCGCATTGGAGAGGGATAAGAATTTCATCAGCGGCCGCGAGAGCGGACGTCATCAGCACGCCAAGCGAGGGTGGGGTGTCGAGAATGCAATATTCAAAAAGGTCGTTAGGCTTGAGTGCTTGAAGGATTGAGCGCAAACGTGTGAGGTGGTCGTCGCTGCGGGCTAACTCGATCTCTACCCCAGCAAGATCCATTTCTGAAGGAAGGAGTGAGAGATTTTCGCGACCCGTGGACAAAATCTGATGGGCCACCGTAGTTTCGCCGAGCAGTACCGGATAGATACTGCACCCTTCGGGAGCCTCGATTCCGAGACCGCTGGTGCAATTCGCCTGAGGGTCTAAGTCGACCAACAGCACTCGTTGACCACGCAGCGCTAGGCCGGCAGAGAGGTTGAGAGCGGTGGTGGTTTTACCCACGCCGCCTTTTTGGTTAGCGATGGCGACGACTTTCATGCGCAATAGATGGAATACAAGATGGGTAAACAATCACGGGTGACCGCACCGCTTGCAATCAAAACCGCAGTCCACTTAAAAATCAATATTTCCGCAGCAAGCACTACTTTCTTTCTAGGCACTGAACCTTGATGTCAGTGAAGGAGGAATGAGAAACTGAAGCACTCCGCTGCGGGTAGGAGGGTTGATCTGGAGGCCGGCGATCGCACCTTTTTTTATTTCGATGCTGCTCTGGTTTGCGCCCAGAAGCCACTCGATCAGTTGAGAAAAATCTGGCTCGTGGCCTACGATGGCGACGCATTTGAAATCGCGGAATGCCTCGAGCTCGTTCATCGCGATTTCCGGTGTCATGCCGCAGGCAAGCCAGCTTTGAATCGTAGCACCTGGAATGCCTGCAGTTTGGCAAAATTCATCGGCCGTTTGACGGGCTCGTACGAGTGGACTTGTTAGGACAATGTCTGGCAGCGATTCATTCGCCACCAGCAATCTGGCAGCACGTCGTGCTTGCTTACGACCCTTTTCGACCAAAGCGCGTGAAAAATCGCCGTCGCTATGAGAGTCTTCTGCCTTTCCATGACGGATGATGATGAGATTCATTCGTTAGTCTAATTGAAAAAATGAAAATTGGAATATGAAATTTTTGAAGTGGGTCACATTGTCATACCGCCATCCACTGAGATGACTTGGCCGGTGATATAGCGTGCTTCAGCGCTAGCAAGAAATGTCACAACTGCCGCGATGTCTTGTGGGTGTCCAAAGTTTCCTAACGGAATTTTTCCGATGACAGAATCTTTCACCGTCTGTGGGAGTTCGTCAGTCATATCAGTCGTAATGAACCCCGGAGCGATGGCATTGCAGGTCACTCTGCGACCGGCGAGTTCGCGGGCGACGGCTTTCGTGAAGCCTATCAACCCGGCTTTACTAGCGGAGTAATTGGTTTGTCCGGCATTTCCTATCAGACCGATGACCGAAGCGATGTTAATAATCCTTGGGTCTTCAGCTTTCATGAGGACACGCATGAATGCTTTGACCGTGTTAAAAGCGCCTTTGAGATTGGTATCGAGGACAGTGTCCCAGTCTTCTTCTTTCATCCGCATGAGCAGTCCGTCACGAGTGACGCCGGCATTGTTCACGAGAATATTTACGCTTCCCATTTCTTCGGCGATTTTTTTGGCGAGTTCTTGAACCGCGTCGTGATCGGCGACATCAACTGCAAATGCAGTGGCGGATCCAGGGAAGTTCGCGTTAATTTCATCGGCCGCTTTTTCGCAGCTAGATGCGCTACGGCTGACAATAGCCACCTTTGCCCCTTCCGCGGCAAAAGAGCGGGCGATTTCCTGACCGATTCCACGGCCACCACCTGTGACGACGGCAACTTTATTGGCAAAACGTGACATGGCGGAAACTTGGGGATCGGAGGGGGGCTGTGTCAATTGCGGCGATGCATTCGTTGCGTGATTTGCACTCAGCGACAAATTACCCGAAGTAGCTCCCTGACGAACCGTAAAACGAGAATAATGATTCCAAAGAGTAGCCCCCCAGCAAGAAGTAACAAAAAAGCGATAACTCCCACAATCGCCCAAAGTGGCCACCAGCGTTTATCGAATTTGCGGATTTTGGATCGAATATTTCTCCAATCCCGAGGACGGCCGGAGGCCGCTTCATCATCGATAGAACCCGATATCGAATGGGGAGACAACTCATCAATTTCGACAATCTCGACTTCGATGGTTTGAGTTTCGCGAGTCATTAGGGTGGCTTTAGAAAATAAAACTCCGATTAGAAGGAGAAAAAAGCAAAACAAATACAGGCAACTCTGGGCAAGTGTTTCGCGGACAAAAGAAAGCGCGCCTTGGAAGTCCCCCCGGAAATCTCAAAGCGCGCCTTATTCTCAGCCACTAGGCGTTACCTGTTTCGATTGACTTCCCCCCGGTTATCAAAAACGAAATCTAGTGGTAAGGGTTTGCGGCTAAGAGTTCAGCATGGCCGAAGCTGTACTGAACAAAATCAAATTACTTTAAAATCAGCTTATGGGAAGGAAAAAAATCAATAGATTGAATATTTTTTTTGCGAAATGTCGAAACTAGGTGGGGGTACCAGTAGTTTCAGCTTCGATGACGATCCGAGGAAACACCGGGAGCGGTTTTTCGATCACATGACCGTCGGGTAGAACGCCCCAGTGCAAGTCATCTAACTTGAGACTGTTTAGTCGGGGGAGGTTGAGTTGTTGAGCGAGTTTCGCAGCGGCTGTGGGCAAGATAGGTGAGAGTAAGACTGAAGCATGAGCGACACTTTCTGCTAAGTGATAGAGAACTGTGGCAAGGCGTTCCTTGTTTTCTGGATTTTTATTGAGCTCCCATGGCTTCATGCGCTCGGCGTATTGATTACAGTGTACGATATGGCGGTTAAGTATCTCGAGTCCTTTTGAGATATCGAACTCATCCATCGCGATCCGATAAGATTTGAT
>VFJU01000264.1 GCA_009885905.1 Verrucomicrobiota bacterium | reverse complement strand
GAGGATCAGGTCGTAGAATACAAATATGGCTTGTTCGACCTAAAGTTGAATGGTGTGGCAAGCCTCGAGGAGGGCGAGAACCGCCGAATTCCCGATCGGACGCTTTCACCCCGTCAGTGGACAAAAGTGGAGGACGAATGTTACAGACGAGACGACGCGTCTTTATTCCGAGGCGCGGGGGTTGCACTGCCGGTTTTCTCGTTACGCAGCGAGAAAAGCCTCGGCGTGGGTGAGTTTGCCGATCTCAAACGGTTTGGAGATTGGGCACACCGTGTGGGTTTCAAGTTGATCCAAATCCTGCCGATCAATGACACCACTTCGGCACATGATTGGACGGATTCATATCCGTATTCAGCGATCAGTGTGTTCGCGCTTCATCCAATCTATCTTCGAATCGATGACTTGAAATATGCGACACCAGCGAAGTTTAAAAAACAAATTGAAATCGCAAAGATTGAATTAAATCTGCTAGATCAAGTCGACTATGAAGCCGTTATGCGAGTGAAGCTAAATTTCACTCGGCAGATTTACGACCAACATCGTAACGCAATCATTCGTGCGGATGAATTCCATGTGTTTTTAGAAAAGCACGCTGAGTGGGTAATTCCTTATGCGGTCTTCTGCGTGAAGCGTGACTATTATGGAAGTGCTGATTTCAACGGATGGGGGGAGTGGAAAACTTTCAAGCAGGATCAAGTCGATGAGTTGATAGATCCAAAGCACCCAGAATATTCTGACGTTATGTATCATATTTGGTTGCAGTACGAGTTGGACATTCAGCTAGCTGATGCGGCGAGGCATTTGCATGAGACTGGGGTAGCGCTCAAGGGCGATTTGCCAATTGGGATTGACCGGGAATCGGTCGAGGCGTGGTCGGCGCCGCAATTGTTCAAGATGGACTCACAAGCCGGTGCGCCCCCAGATGCATTTGCGGTGAAGGGGCAAAACTGGGGGTTTCCAACCTACAACTGGGATGTGATGCGCCAGGATGACTTCGCATGGTGGCGCTCACGGTTTACGCAGCTCAGTCGCTATTTTGACGCCTATCGAATCGACCACATTCTAGGTTTTTTCAGGATTTGGCAGATTCCAATCGATCATGTGGAGGGGATCATGGGTCAATTCGATCCAGCGTTGGCGATTCATATTGATGAGATTCACTCTCGTGGAATCGATTTTGAGTTCAATCGGTTTTGCTGTCCTTACCTGCGTGAAGATTGTCTCCTTGAGCGCTTTGGGGAATCCCTAGATAGGGTGAAACTTCAATTTTTAAACGCCAGTGGGAATGGATTTTTTCAGCTACGGGATCATGTCGCCACTCAGCGGCAGATAGTGGATTACCTAACAACTCATCCTGAGGATGAATTTTTGAGGGTTGGATTGTTAGACTGTGCGGGTGAAGTATTATTTTTCGAGGTCGATGGGTCCGGTGGAACGCTTTTTCATCCTCGTTGTTCGATGCAATCCACAAAGTCATATCAAGGGCTTGATGATGAGGAGCAACAGCGCATGGATGACCTCTACAATGATTACTTTTATACGCGACAGGAAGCATTCTGGCAGGCTGGTGGCTATGAGAAACTACCCGCGATGCGGAAGGCCAGCTCGATGCTGCTGTGTGGCGAAGACTTAGGCATGGTTCCTGCCTGTGTGCCAGATGTGTTGAAACAACTCGGAATTCTTTCGTTAGAAATTCAGCGCATGCCAAAAACACATGAAGTGGAATTCTTTGATCCCCGTCATGCTCCCTATTTAAGCGTGGTAAGCCCATCGACCCATGATATGCCTACCCTGCGTGCGTGGTGGAGGGAGAATTCTGCCGTGACAGATCGATTTGCTTCGAGTTGCTTGAGCATTGCTTTTCCCGATGTGGATCTGTCAGGCGAGGTGGCGAGTCAGATCATCCGGCAGCACCTTGAGTCACCCGCGATGTGGGCGATTTTTCCACTGCAGGACATATTGGCGGTCGATGAGACCCTACGTC
>VFJU01000028.1 GCA_009885905.1 Verrucomicrobiota bacterium | reverse complement strand
TTTTTCCAATTCTCTCAGTTGTCGGTTGATCAGGCTTTGCGATAACCGGCGGCCCTGCCTTTCCCTTGGGACATCAAGAAGCTTTTTTTAACCAACTGTCCAAGCCGCTTGCGGACAGTTTCACGCAGGGCACCTGTGGCCGCCATGACATCAGCCACCGTGACAAACCCCTGCTTCTCTACCAAATCAAGGATAGCCCGCTCATGGACACCGAGACGACTCAAGGATACGTCCAGAGCCGTAATCTTCTGCCCCAGAGCGACTGTCTGCTTCCAGAGAATCATCAGGAAAAATTCCAACCACGGTTCCCAGTTGGCATCAGAGGTGCCGATGGTTGCCTGCGTGGCACGGAGAGCCCGATAGTAGCCGTCTTTGTTCTGCTCCACAATGGCTTCCAGTGACATAAACGGGACGTAGGTATACCCAGTCCGAAGCAGCAGTAGTGTCGTAAGGATGCGGGACAGTCGGCCATTTCCATCCTGAAAAGGGTGAATCCTCAAAAATGCAACTATATATATGCCGACCACCAGCAAGGGGTGTAGGTCCGCCTGCGTGTGACGCCTTAGATACCATGTGGTCAGCGTTTCCATCTCGCGAGGGGTATCGAACGGAGATGTGGTTTGGAAAATAATTCCGAGTTCCTTCCCGTCCGCATCAAAGGCCGCCACATGGTTCGCCAGCGTCTTATAGGCACCGCGGTGCCGCTGGTCCTTGGTGCTGAACTTTAGCAGCATGGAGTGCAATTGCAGCACGTGGTTTTCGGATGGAGGTAAAATGTCCGCCGCATCGAAAACGAAATTCATGGTTGCCGCGTAGCCCGCCACTTCTTCTTCATCCCGACTGAGAAACTTTTCCGTTCCTAGCCCGTTCAACAAGGTTTCCACCTGCCGATCCGTCAGCTTCGATCCCTCGATCCGAGTGGAAGATCCCACGCTTTCGATCGTCGCCGAGCGACGAAGCTGGCTCAAAACATCGCGAGAAAGCCACGTCAACTCCTGCCATCTTCCTCTAAACTCCTCCACCTTTCCCAAAAGGCCGAGAAGGCGTGGGGAGAATCGAAGCTCGTTCGGTTCGGGAAGTATCAGGGGATTGCTCATTACTTTACCCGATTTTACCTGCTTCGCTTAAATAAGCAAGACTCTTACCTGTTTTTTTACCTGATTTTACCTATTTCTACCTTATGCTTCAAGTCATGGCTCACACACCGCAGGAGCTTCACTCACCTATCGTTAATAATGAGTGAGTTACGAGCTTGATGAAAAAAATCAAATTTCTTTCATAACTCTATTATTTATAAGCAAGTTATGGAAATCTTGCCTCGTAACTCGTTCATTATTAACGATGACGTAACTCATTGATAATTTAATGCGCAAACATTACCTCTGAAGCCGATGCTCTGGTGGATTGTGAATGGATTTAGGAGACTCCGAGGTCGTGTTGGATCTCTTCGAGGCTCCGGCCTTTGGTTTCGGGTACCATGAGTTTCACCCAGATGAGTTGGAGGACCATCATGCTGCAGAAGAAGAGGAAGACGTAGCCTGCCGGGAATGCCGTGACCATCGTCGGGAAGAAGGTGGTGAGCAGCGCGGCGAAGATCCAATGGGTGAAGCTGCCGAGTGACTGGCCCTTGGCGCGGTATTGATCCGGGAAAATCTCTGAGATAAGCACCCAGATCACCGCGCCCTGACCGATCGCGTGCGCGGCGATGAAGGCAAAGATGCACGCGGGGACGATCGCAAAATGTTCGGTGAAAAACGCCCAGGCGCATAACCCCAGCGAGGCGATGTAGCCGAACGATCCGATGTAGAGCAGCGTGCGTCGGCCGAG
>VFJU01000154.1 GCA_009885905.1 Verrucomicrobiota bacterium | reverse complement strand
GGCGCAATACATTTGACGTTAGGCGCTAAAGCCGCAGCCGAGAGTTCGAACCGAACTTGGTCGTTGCCCTTTCCAGTGGCTCCGTGGGCGATGGCATCCGCCCCTTCAGCAAGGGCGACCTTGATCATGTCATGGGTAATGCAAGGACGTGCGATCGAAGTCCCTAACAGGTATCGACCCTCATAAATCGCACCCGCTTGGATCATCGGAAAAATATAATTGGCAGCGAAATCTTCTTTCAAGTCACCGATGAAACACTTCGAAGCACCCGTGCTGAGGGCCTTAGCTTCGAGACCGTCGAGTTCGTCGCCTTGACCGACATCGGCACAGTAAGCGATGATCTCCGCGTTGTATTTTGCCTTGAGCCAGAGCAGGAGGACAGAGGTGTCAAGACCCCCAGAATATGCGACGACGATTTTCATGTGGGCGGGAGGCAAGCATGAAGCGGCAAAAAGGTAAAAGCTGAAATGCAGAAATGACCTGATTTGAAATAGTGATTCGACGAGAATATGCCAACAATACTGGTATTCACAATGATTCTGCTACGGTAAGGTCCAAGTGTCGCAGAATCGAATCCCCCTACCCCGCCTTCATTCATATGGCCAATCTCTCCAAGGAAAGTGTGCTTGATCCAACCGATCGTCTCCCATAGAAAACCGTATGAGTCAGATGACAGAATACCTGAGAAAACAGTTTGTAAAGACATGCAAATTTTCTAGAAGCAAAAGATCTGATAGGCCGATAAATATTACTGCACTGGTTACTTTTTGCGGCGCACTATCGTTTGCAATTTCATCGGTGGCACAGGCAGCAAACGACTGGAATGGGACTTGGGATGTAAAATGGAACCAAGGCGGCGGACGCCTCACCTTTAGTCAGCAAGGCGATGTCGTTACCGGGAAGTATGAACCACAAAACGGTCGCATCGAGGCGACCGTTCACGGAGCGCAACTTGATGGCAAGTGGACCGAGGGCAAGCAAACCGGGTCAGTCACTTTTATTCTCAATCAGGACAAAAGCAACTTCACAGCGAGTCACGACGCGATGGGATGGTGGACGGGTAACCGCACCGACACCCAAGAGCTCAAATCAATTTCCGATTTAAGAACGCCCCGCGATGCATTCGTAAGTTTCATCACTTCTGCGAACATTGCACGTGCGGGCAGAGAAGATGCCTGGGGTCTGGTTCAAAATGCTGCCGAATTTGAAGCACCTGATGAAATGATGACTCGCCTGCAAGCACTAGAGTATATCCGAGAATACTTTAAGCTCATCGACCTAACTACATTCAATTGGTGGTCATTACCCACCACGACAACGAAAGACTCGATTGATCTTGAATTAGAACAATTGCAATCCAATGCAGTCCTCACCGTAACCCTTCGGCGTAATGCGCAAGGAGATTGGCACGTCATCATTCCAAGCGAAAGTAAAATGGATGAATCACGTAAGTCACTGCTCGCAATTTATGGTGCAAATCCACCGACCGACCAATCATTCCGCCGACTTCAAAACCCACGGGATACGATGCGGGCATTTCTTGAAGGAATGAATGATTGGAACAACTCAACCGGCGATGGGCGTGCCCTAGCACTCTCGACAATCGACCTTAGCGCGCTTCCTGAATTTCTTCGAAAGCCCGACAGTCCGCTCGTTGCGCAATATTTGCGAAGGACTCTTCACAAGATCGGAATGACTGGCCTGCAGTCGATTCCAAACGACCCAAAGGATCACGATCCCTATGTACATTTCTCTAACAAATTTGGCTCAATCGTGATAGCTCCAACAGGATCCGCAGCAGGTGCGCCTTGGCAATTCACCAAAGCAACCGTCGACCAGATACCTGATGTTTATTTCGGTACTGCTGATCTTTCGTCGTTAGTAAATCTTCCTTACGGAAAAATTCCACCAAGCATCTATTTCACGATGCGTGATTTCGTGGCAAAGAAGATGCCATTACTGTTAGCTCGAATGGGTAGACTCGAATTTTGGCAGTTGCTCGCGGTGATGATTTTACTTCCCATTGGATTTACGTTAGCGCGGATTCTTGCTAAATTATTAACCAAGGCACTCAACTTGATCTCTGATGATGGTCCAGATCGGTCACGCACCTTCGGTTGGGCTTTAACCTTTATTATCGCCGCGCTCATACTCCAAATCTTACCTAGTATCCTTGGTATTCCGGAGCGTCCTCGTCGGTACAGCCTACCCGTCTTAGGCTGCCTCATTTGCATATCCTCAGGCTTTGTCGCATGGCACATTCTCAATATTTTTAGCAGTATTTTTATCAAACGCGCCAGAGAGAGTGCTAAAGAATCCGACGACATCATTGTCAACTTCACCGTCACTGGACTGCGCGTAGTCATCGTCCTCAGCAGTCTTCTAGGCATGGCGTATTACCTATCCATTCCAGCAACAAACATCCTTGCGGGCCTGGGAATCGGCGGACTCGCATTCGCCATCGCGGCACGTGGAACACTCGAAAATATTTTTGGTGCTGGAACGCTCGTCAGTGATCGCCCTTTTCGAAGTGGTGACTGGATCGACACGGGATCCGTGCAGGGATCGGTTGAAGCGGTGGGGATTCGTTCGACACGTATCCGCACTGCGCAGGATAGCGTCACGATTATTCCTAACGGAAAGCTCTCGGAAGTTTCGATCAACAATCTCGGAACGCGGCGACACCGTGTCATCAAGCTGAAAATCCCAATCACCGAAGGGATAACGCTGGATCGATTACAAAAATTCATTGATGCGTTACGCACACGCATCACCAACGACTCCACATACGTGACGGATCAAACAGAAATTGGAATCTCCGACATCGGAGACAAAAAGGTCGTGTTAAGCATAACCACTTATATTGATGTCCGCACCGACCGCGCTGAAGGCGAGGTGCGTCACGCACTGCTTATGGATATGATGCTTATGGCTCAAACGTTTGACCTAAAACTGGGTTGTGGGCTTGATTAGGTGAAAGTGGGTTGTGAACCAGCCCACATGACACAATTAAAACTGATAGAAAAACCCATTTTAAGGCACTAAAAAAGATCAAACCATCGGGTCCAACATAAAAATGGACACTACTACATCGCTATCCGCCGATCAATGGCGGAAGTGGCGGTTTCCAGTGAAGATCATCGCCATACCAGCGGCGTCTGCAGCCGCGATGACCTCTTCGTCGCGCATGGATCCGCCGGGTTGAATACAGGC
>VFJU01000513.1 GCA_009885905.1 Verrucomicrobiota bacterium | reverse complement strand
TCATTGAAAAAATTCACGCTGCTGCAAAAGAAAAGCAAAACCAACAAGGCAGTGGTCAGTCTGGCAGCGCGATGATGGACATGATGGAGCGAATGCTAGGAAAACAACCATCCGGAGGCCAAGAAGCGAACTCCAAGGAAAAAGGAGATCAAGCCGGCGACACCGGCGGCAAGGGTGTAACCGGTCTATCAGATGAAGCTAACGAATTCGATAACGGAGCAACGACAAGCAAAAGCGAGGCCCGCCGAGTCCCTAAAGCAGCAGGGAATACCGGGCGCGTTTTACCTGAGGAATTCAGAAAAGCACTCGATGCATATAACCGAGGTGCTGAAATAAAGATAAAGTGAAATGACTAAGGACCAAATATTTATTTCGTTTTCAATACCTTTTCTAATCAATTTTTTGATTTATTTTTTATTATTTCAAACAGCTCGATCACAAATTTCAACACTTCGACAAGACGAGACGATCCCTGCACAAGCAGAACTCATATACGAGAGAGGGTTAAAATATCTCGAAAAATCTCAGGGCGTAAAAGGAAGCTGGAACGACAGCGTCGGTGCTGAACCTGGAGTGGTCGGGCTTTGCGTGGCGGCGTTTCTCGCTCATGGCGAAGACCCCAATCATGGACCGTATTCGAAAACAATAAGCCAAGGCATCGACTTTATTCTATCTCAACAAAACGAAAAAAACGGTTATATTGGTTCCAGTATGTACAACCATGCATTCGCGACAAAAGCACTCGCAGAATCATACGGTGCATTAGAAGATACGAGAATTGCCCCAGCTCTCAAAAAAGCGGTTGAGTTGATCTTAAGCTCACAGAAAAAAAACAGATTCGGTGCGTGGAGATACACCCCAGACAGTCGGGACGCGGATACGACGGTCACAGGTTGCCAGATGGTGACTCTCTTCGCTGCTAGAAATGCAGGGATTGCCGTGCCAGATGAGGCGATTAAAAAAGGCTTAGCTTTTCTAGCAACCTGCCGGGGAAGGGACGGCGAATACGGATACACCTCTGCGACCGGAGGCAAACCGACACTCACCGCGATCGGTTCTCTCTGTCTTTCTTTAGCGAAAGAGAAAGACTCAAAGAATTTTCAAGCGAGTCTAGCTTACCTCAAAAAGAACATCGACTACCGCGACCGCTATTATCCATTTTATTTTGAATATTACATGTCTCAAGCCCTGTTTCATGCAGATGAATCCACGTGGAAAGAATGGAACGCTCGTAATATTCGCTACCTCTCCACCATTCAGTCCGCCGACGGATCGTTCCCAGGAAATCAAGGAACTTCATTCAACACCGCCGCCGCACTTCTTTCCATCGCAATCAATTACCGGTTCCTTCCTATTTACGAAAAATGATCGTCGTTCGCAACACCGTCGCGCTTGCTTTCATCGTGATCTTTGCAGCGGCCCACGCGGAAATTGTCACCCTAACGGGAGATACTCGCTTGACTGGCACGCTGCGCTCAGTGGGCGAAGCGGGCACGGGCGAACTTTTATCAATTCTCTCAACGCAACCGATAGCCCTGCAGCCTGAAGCGATCGAAAAGATCGATTTCAACGATCATCCAGTTACAGCGAATCCGCACGAAACTCTCATTGAGCTGGTCAATGGAGATTTTCTCACAGCAAACATTGAGAAGCTCGATGCTCAGAATCTCATTGCTAACAGCAGTGAGATTGGACGGTTCACCATTCCACGCACTGCTCTTAAATCGATATTGCACAGCGGTCAAAAAAAGAAGCCCATCTACACGGGTCCAAATGATGCCAAGGAATGGATTTATGGCACAGATGAATCTAATCAATGGAAATTTACTGACAATGCACTCAAAGCAAATGGTCTCGCTTACGCTGCCAGAGAATTCAAACTTCCAAATCAGTTTACGCTTAAATTTATATTGAAGTGGCGGGCAAATCCAAACCTGCAGGTATCTTTTGCGGATCCCTTGGCGGCGAAAATCGAAGCCGTGGACCGTTACTATCTGCAAATCAATACCGCCGGAGTAGAACTTAAACGAGAATCAAGCAAAGGTAAACGCTTCCAAACTCTAATTCTATCAACTCTTACTCCTGATCAATTTTCAGACAACCAAGTCAGTGTGGAAATTAAAGTGGATCGTACAAATTCGCAGCTTGATCTTATTCTTAACGGTGAACTGGTTAATTCATGTGTTGATCCATCCGCAGATTCACCGCAAGGAAATGGCGTTTCAATTGTGAATTCCGCAGAAACCGGACTGTCTCAGGAGATCCAGAATATCGAAATCCTCGAAATTGATCAACAAGATAGCCAGAACGACAAGGGCCTTGAAAACTCCGAGAATGATCGTCTGATTCGCCGCAACAACGAACACTTGGAAGGACTCATCGTAGGTATTTCCAGAGTAAACGGTGGCAATCTCTACCAGTTCAAGACCGATACTCAGACGGACCCACTTGTACTCAACGAAGAAGATATCTCCGCCGTTCTCTTCAACCAATCGGTGGAAGCCAAACGATCCAGTGTTGACCAGTTGTTCGCGTTGCATCTCACCGATGACGGATTGCTTGGAGTTTCTTCCTGCAAATTCTCTGACGAATATGTCACCGTCATTCACCCGCTCATTGGCTTATTGAAAATCAAGCGGACTCGAATCATCTCGCTAGAGCGTGTGAGCTCAAAATCTAACGATAAAAAAGAATGAATACTTACCTGATGTTCATACTTCTTGCGATTTCCATGCCATTTGTAACGGCAAAGGAAAAATCTCCTTGGATGATTCGATTTTCTAACAACGATAAAATTTCGGGTTTTTTAGAATCTATTACAAATGATTTACTTGTCTGGAAATCTCCCGCACTTGCAGAGAACACCTCTTTTTTTCTCAAAAGTGTTTTGGATTTAAAGATCGCAGCCGATGAGCCTGAAAGTACCGCAAAGCATGAAGCATCGATCACCCTGACAAATGGTGACATCATTCGTGGCCAGCTTGCATCCGTCGCTGACGGCTCAGTAGAACTGGACACTTGGTTTGCAGGGCGCATCAAATTCAACCGTCTCATGATTCGCGACGTACGCGTTTCCGAACGTGCCAACTTCATCTATCACGGGCCAACGGGCATTGGGGATTGGGAACAATCGGGTGAGAAGCCGGCGTGGAGTTACCTCAATTCAAGTTTTCGATCGAATGCTGCGGGCAGCATTGCAAGAAACGTGAATCTTCCCGAGGAAAGTAGCATCGCATTCGATGCCTCATGGGATGAGTCTTTTATTCTTAAGTTGAATTTCTTTTCTGGAGATCTAACCAGCGAGCGACCATCGACAGGATATGAAATGACTATACAGAATCGCTCGATTAACTTGCGAAATTGCAAATCCAATAAAGTCATCGGTCACACGTTAAACGCAGTCACTTTACAAGAAAACAAAAAGGCTCACATTGAGATCCGTGCAAGCTTGAGATCTGGTAAAATTTGCCTCTTTGTGGATAGACAAATTATCGACGTTTGGACAGACCCCGATGTAATACTAACAGATATTAATCGCTGTATTCATTTCACCTCTCAAAATGAATCTCCATTGGAAATTTCACGCATTGAGGTTAGCGCTTGGGATGGTGACGTCGGACAGTTACCCGATCCTCAACTCCACGGTGGCATGCCCCAGTTTGGGAATCTCGGAGATGATGAGGTCGAGGGTATGGATGATGAAACGGACGCAAGTAGTCCAGATAAAAAGCCCAACACCGAGCGGATGGAACTCCGCAACGGTGACAGTATCGAGGGACAAGTTATTTCTATCATCGATGGAGTCATCAATGTTAAAACTCCATTCCGCGAAGTGAAATTACCTATTGAAGCCGTGCGGTCGGTTGCTTTGAAGCCCGTCGAACTTGAACGCTGCAAACGTGAAAATGGTGATGTCCGTGCATGGTTTCCCGACGGGTCGTCGATGGTTTTTCGACTTGATCGTCTCGTAGGAAACAAGATTTCAGGCACTAGCCAGAACTTCGGAAAAGCAGAATTCGAAATTACTGC
>VFJU01000025.1 GCA_009885905.1 Verrucomicrobiota bacterium | reverse complement strand
GCGTTAGGTCTGCCGTGGATCCTTGACATCGACGTCACCGTCAAGCCCCTCTACGGTCGCCAGCAGGGAGCGGAAATCGGCTACAACCCGCAAAAACCCGGACGCCCCAGTCACGTCTATCACAGTTACTTCGTGGCGAATCTCCGCATCAGCCTCGGCGTTGAAGTGCGCCCCGGCAACGAACACGCCGCCGCCAAAGGCCTGCCCGGACTCTGGGCGATGTTAGAAAAACTTCCTCGTCATCAATGGCCCACCTTCAACCGCGGCGACTGCGGCTATGGAAACGAAGGAACCATGTTAGAGCATGAACAGCGCGGCTTGCCCTACCTTTTTAAAATGCGCCACACCCCCAAAGTCAAAGATCTCGTCAACCGGATGATGCGCCAAGGAGCACTCTGGCTCGACTGCAGTGACGGCTGGCAAGCGTTAGAAACGACCATCCGCCTCAGCGGTTGGACGCGAGAAAGGCGAGTCATTCTCGTACGCGAAAGCCCCGCCCGTGCCCCCGTAGAGCAACCCGGCAAGCGCCGTCGCGGCAAAGACCGCCAAAAACTCCTGCCCCATGCCGAAGGAGTCGGTTGGGACGCGCAAGCCACTCCATGGAGTGGAAAAATCGCCGTGCTCGTCACCTCGTTAGATCCGGTTGCTTTCCCCAGCATCGTCATGCCCAAGCACTACCGCGACCGCGCCGATGCGGAAAACTGCTTTGACGAACTCAAAAACCAATGGGGCTGGTGCGGCTTCACCTCGCGCAAACTCGCCCCCAGCCGGCTCATGGCCAATCTCATCGCCCTCATTTACAACTGGTGGAGTCTGTATGTTAGGTTTTACGATGAAGAGCACCACCGCGAGGCCATCCGCAGCCGCCCGATGCTCATGGCCGGAGTCGGTCGGCAGGTCCAAAGCGGTGGCCAACGTACCGTGAAAGTGAGCGTGCTGCACGAAAAAGGCGACCTCATCGCACAAGCTGTCACGCAGATCAGCAAAGAGTTGCATCAGATCCGCGCCATCACGGAGCGATGGCACGTGGACCAACGTTGGACGCTGCTACTGACGCGGATATTGCGTCGCTGGTTAGGTGGGAAATGGCTACCCGGCCTACCAGACGAAGCCACGCTCCTCCTCAGCGGGTGAAAACAGACCCGTTAGCCACCACCGGGAGCCGCAGTCCAACACCTCGCACAGAGGTGCCCCAAGAACGCGTCCATTTTCCTTTTTAGGTTTAAAATCGCTCGTGCTCGTAGCTCTCGAACGATTTCTTCCATTCGCCGGGCGGATCATACCAGAAGATCATCTGGTGTCAGTGGAAGCAGAGGTTCAGGCTGTCGTGGATGCGTTTGTCGGACATGGGTCAAAGACTATCCAATAGAAATTCCATGCGGGTTTTTGAGAGCCAGTTCTTGGTGAACCAGTCGTTGAGTTTTGGTTTCAGACCGCATTCTGATGCTAATTGCTCAAGTGAAACCAGCTTGGAATTCAGGCCCAATTGGCAGGCGGTTTTCAGTGCGGCACGATCTGCAGTGGCAAGAAGCCAGACATCCGCAGGCCGTCCTGCCAGATGAGCGAGAAGATCACGTTCCCCTGGATCGAGCGCAGCAATTCCGGGCGACTTCAACGAGGCTCTTAGTATTTCCGCTTTTTCAACCTTCGCCACTTTTACTTGGTCCTTGATCAGCTGGGGATCAATTGGAATATACGCTTTCGGACTTTTGGGAATGTGTAGTGCTTCCCTACGGACTTCTTCCACCGTGTGGATTTCGAAACGATTCAAAAGTGCTTTCCAGCAACTGGTGCGCGTCGCCTCTATAATCACATTCGTATCCACATAGACGATATTACGAGGAGAGGCCATGGTATCCGGGATCAAAGCCCGATTTCGACGGGCACACCATGAGCGGCACATTGCGAACGAAATTCATCCATCTCCAAATTCAAGAGATTGAGGACACGACGAACGGAGACCTCGCCGCGGTCAATTCCCCAAACCACCCGGTCAAGGAAACGTCGGGAAAACATAGGGGGCGTGACCCGCTTCGTTGAGGTTACCACTTGGGACAGTGTCTGACTCGCATCATCTTTTTTTAGCAGCCCTAACGCCACCATTCGCCAGAAAACTGCGGCAGCAGATACTTGAAAATGATTGGCTGTGGCTAAAATCCAAGCATCAAGAGTTGTAGTGGAGGTTCGTGCCATCCAGCGAGTAGCAAGCGATTCCGAGGGGATCAACAGCGCACCTGCAAAATTGTCTGCCAACTGCTCGGTGCGCTTGGCTTTGTAACTCGTTGGATTCTCTCGATCAACCCGTTCAGGAGGAAGGGCGTCCCATGTCAGCACATGGAATAACTCATGAGCAAGATCGAAGGTCCTCCGGCCGCTCGGTTCATTCCGGTTGGTTAGGATGGAATCTCCACTGGCAAGCTGCACCGCAGCTCCAGATACTCCTTCGGGCATATCAACGGAAAGAACGAGGATCGAGAATTTAGCCTCGATCGCTTCGGCGAGCTTTTCTGCCGGGATCTGACCGAGCTTGAGTTCACGGGCAACCTGTTCACCCGCAATCTGCGCTTCCTCAAAAGTACTACGTTCATTGATCGCAAGCCGCGGGCGAAGTGGCCCGGGCTCATCGCCCCGCTTTTCGCCCAAAAACCGCCACAATGCCAACCATCCGCCCACCTGTTCCTCGAACTGATCAACCTCGATCTCCGACGGTCCGGATGCTCGATACGAAAATCCGGCCTCACCCACCACGCGAAACGGGTCAGTGAAAAACTCCATGTCTTTTCCAGTGGCTTGCATCAGGGCGAGGAGTTCATCGACAGAAATCTTCCGTTGACCTGCCTCGATTGAGGCAAGGGTCTGGCGGTCCTTAAAACCCATTTTCTTGGAAAGGGCAGCCTGAGTCAGAGAAGCATCTTCCCGAGCTGCAGTCACTCGTCTGGAGACATGTGGCAGGGTCAAAAATTGGCAGTCAGCATTCATATATGAAAAATCAATAATCTTGCAATTCGATATTTGCAAGATTTTTTGAATGCATTTTGCCGAAGATCGAGAACGTTGCACGATGTATCAAGCGGACGTGGCTTTCTCCTGCCCGTCTGCATGGGAGAGTTGCCGGATTTTGAGGAAAACGCTTTGGATAGCTGCCGCTAAGCCAAAGTCTTTTTCGCCGCTATGCGCGGGCTTTCACGTACCAAGACTGCAGCAGGTATGCCGAGGAATCTATGGAGAGAGCGTATCATGGGCAGGCTGAGCGGACGTTTCCTG
>VFJU01000302.1 GCA_009885905.1 Verrucomicrobiota bacterium | reverse complement strand
GACGAGATTGAGGATGTCTTTTTGGAAACACGAACCACCGAATCCGATAGATGCTTTCAGGAATTTAGGACCGATGCGGGTGTCGCTTCCGATCGCGCGTGCCACTTCATCGACATCGGCTCCGGTGGCTTCGCAGAGGGCAGAAATCGAGTTGATCGACGAGATGCGTTGGGCGAGGAAGGCGTTGGCGACGAGTTTGGACAACTCGGACGACCAGAGATTAGTGGTGATGATTTTTTCGCGAGGAACCCAGTTGGCATAAACCGAAACGAGGGCTTCGAGGGCAGCTTGACCTTCTGGATTTGGTTCGCCGCCGATGAGGATGCGGTCAGGGTTTTCCATGTCTGTCACCGCGGTGCCTTCTGCAAGGAATTCCGGGTTGGAGAGGACTTGGAAAGTGGCGTCGCTCATGCAATTGGCCGCGAGGATCGACTGAATGGCGGTGGCCGTTTTGACCGGGATGGTGGATTTCTCGACGATGATCTTGTTGCCGACAGAAACTTCGGCAATCAGGCGTGCTGCAGCCTCGATGTAACGCAGGTCTGCCGCGCGCCCAGCGCCGATTCCGTAGGACTTGGTGGGCGTACCGACGCAAACAAAGATGAGATCCGCTGCCGCGATGGCGGGCTTGATGTCGGTGGTGAAGTGCAGGTTCTTAGAGCGTGCTGATTTGACGACGTCTAGCAGACCTGGCTCATACACCGGTAGCTCATCTGAGTTCCATGCATCGATGCGTGGTTGGTTGAAGTCGCACACGGTGACTTGGATGTGCGGGCACTTGGAGGCGATCATGGCCATGGTCGGCCCGCCGACGTATCCGGCACCGAGGCAGCAAATGTTTGTGATAGAAGTTGGCATATTATTTTTATGTTAGGTATGAATTGGTGATCAGTGATAGTTCAATCTCTCGTTTTCTCTCGGAGAAGATGATAGATAAAAAGTGTATTGTAGGTGAAATAACGTTTGAAGAGCCGGCGGGGCTCCATCGCCACGCGGTATGCCCACTCCATTCCTAGGCGCTGGAGGATGGGTGGAGATTGTTTTACCTCACCGGCATGGAATGCGAATGCGGCACCGATGCCGAAATAGATGCCCGGTGGCAGCCGATGTTTGTGATTTGCGATCCAGTGTTCTTGCTTCGGGCAGCCAAGACCGACCCAGATCAAGTTGGCACCCGAGCTCTTGATTTTTTCCAAAATAATCTCGAGTTCATTTTCTGGCCACTCACCGAACGGTGGCGAGTGGGTTGCAGCGATCATCACACCTGGAAATTGCGTGGCGAAATTTTGCTTAAGTTTGTCGAGCGTGCTTTGTTTTCCACCGAGCAGAAAGTGCTTGAATTCATTTTTTCCGTTAGTCGCCT
>VFJU01000335.1 GCA_009885905.1 Verrucomicrobiota bacterium | reverse complement strand
GGTTATACGACATTATTCTGGTCAATTGACGGGCATAGGATGGCAGCAATTAAAAAATAATAAGCAGTTTTAATTTGTAACTCATTGTTAATGAATATGATGTGATTCACTTTGAAAAAGTTGGCACGATAATCGCTACAACTTTATTGGTTAAATTTCAACAGAAACAATAATATGAAAAATGTACTTTTAAATTCAATCATAGCAGTCGGAATGACGCTGTCCGCGCATGCCATTTCCTTAACTCCGGCCAGTTCGCCATTGGCCTTTGGTGACGACCAGTCGCAGAGCGCCATTAACTCCTTGATCGCGGCCTGGGCCTCGGAAGCTACCCTCCTTTACAAAGCCACGCCGAATGAGGGTGGTGGTGGATCCGAAGAGGGTTCTTTTGCCAACTCCTATAATACGACATATGGTACTCTTACGACGGCGTCGGCGATTATCGCATACACCGGCCCCACAGCCATCAATTTAAACTCTGTCTACGTTTTGATGAAAGACGGAAAAATCAACGAAGGCAATAATATTTCTTGGTATTTTTACAATATCAGCGGCTGGAATGGGACCGATTCTATCGAGTTCTCAAACTATTTTTACGGTAATCAGGGCAAGATTTCGCACATAAGCATTTACGGTAACCCTGGTGTGAATGTCCCGGACGGTGGTTCTACGTTGGCTCTGATCGGATTGGCGCTTGCCGGTCTCGGTCTCGCACAGCGCAAGCTGAGCTGAGACTTTCGGACTCGGAATCAACGCCCATTCCCCAAATTTTCGTCCCGACCTGCGGGGACTACTACAGAGAATACAGTCTGGCTATCGGATCCTTCATCGGTCTTCACCAGCAAAGAAAATTGCCAGGAATCATTCAGATTCCTGGCAATTTTTTTGGTGAGATAAACGGTTAAATAAGCGCGGTCAGGGCAGCGCGATCTTCACGAAGTAGCTCGCTGGTTCTCCGGTGACATCGATTTGAGCTTGGTATTTGCCTGAGCCCGCTGGGATTTCGGTGATGGTACTGTCCGATGTTTTGTCCTCGGTGAAACTCGCGAGCGTCGCGGAACCCATAACCTGCCAGCTAGCGGACGGGGTGTTCGGCGGACCGTTGAAACCGACCGTCAGGGTGTTGCCACTGTGGCTGACTGCAGTGACCGGCAGATCGGTGATGATTGGCGTGGCGGTGGTGGTGAAAGTCCCGTCGCTGCCCGACGCGGTGCCATAGGCATTCGTCGCGACCACGCGGAAGTGGTAAAGTTTCTCGGGATCGAGCCCGGTCAACTGGCCGCTGATCGCGGTGGGGCTGAGGCCGGTGACCGGCGAGGGGGTGGCGGACACGCTGCTGCCGTAGGTGATAGACTCGCCGTATTCGATGGTGACGGTCGTGCTGGCGCCGTTCGCGTTCACGGTGCCGGCAAGGCTGGCGGAGTTCGAGGTGATGCCCGAGGCGATGCCGGTCGTGGCGACCGGTGGTGCGGTGGTGGTGAAAGTTTGGTCGGCACCTTCCGTGTTGCCGTTCGTGCTGCTGGCGACCACGCGGTAGTGATAGGTGGTGCCCGGAATCAGTCCGCTAAGAGCGGCGGAGACGGCGGTGGCATTGGAGCCGGTGACTGGCGAGGGGGTGGCGGTCACGCTGCTGCCGTAGGCGATGGTCTCGCCGTATTCGAAGGTCACGTTGGTACTCGCGCCATTGGCCGTCACGTTGCCGGCAAGGGTGGCGCTGTTGTTGGTCACGGCGCTTGCCGCAGCGGTCACGGCGCTGGGCGGGCCGGGGGTGGTGAAGGTCTGGTTGGTGCCGTTCGCCGTGCCATTGGCGCTCGTGCCGACAACGCGGAAATTGTAAGTCCTGCCCGGGATCAAGCCGGTGAATGAGGCGCTTACCGGAGTATCGGTGCTGCCGGTGACGGGCGTCGGCGTGGCGGCGGCGCTGCTGCCATAAGTAAGCGTCTCGCCATACTGAAAGGTGACCGTGGTGCTCACGCCCTTAGCATTCACCGTGCCGGAGACCGTCGCGGTGGTCGCGGCAACGTCGGATGCGGAGCCGGTGGTGACCACGGGGAGTGGGGTAACCTGATTGACGCCGATGGTGGGCACTGCGACGGAGTAATCGGCAAAGCCGTTCCCCGCGAGGCCCGCTCTGAGCTGGATGGAGCGGCCGGCGGTGATGTCGGCGGCGGTGACGGCGACGGAGGTATTGTCGACCCAGATTCCCTTGGCTTGAGCCACGTTATCGCGCCCGGTGGAAGCACCGCCCCACGAGACGTAGTCCACGATTGCGGTCGACGAGCCAAAGTTGCCCGAAGAGTAGAGACCAACTTCGCCCGAGAGGTCGGTAACGAAACCTGCGGGCAGTAAGAATGTAAGAACGCCGCCAGCGGGTAAAGAAAGCGATGTAGAAGTAGACTGCGCAGCCACAATGGTTGCGGCGTCGACTGCCGGGTAGACAGGATTACCTGTCCAACGATTGCACCACACGTAGCTTGCAAGGCTAACCGTGCTCGCGCCAGTGTTCACAATTTCGACTTTGTTTGCAACGAGGTCGATCTCGCTGATCACGAGATTGGCTTTGGTAAGTGCCAGAGAGGCGAGCGTTGCGGCAATGAGGATAGGGACGGATTTCATAGATAGTAATTTAGGTTTGGTAGAATTGAAAAATATTTTATTCCCTACTTCGCGGCACGCAAGGTAATATTTTGCGACTATTTTATCATCGCGAGGCGGAGTCGCAAAGAGAGAGATAGAATCAATTCGATG
>VFJU01000423.1 GCA_009885905.1 Verrucomicrobiota bacterium | reverse complement strand
GTTAAAGAAGAGAAAGAAGAGCGCCGCCCTTTCATGGGCTCGGCGAGAGCGCCTTATCAGGTGCTTGTAAATGGTAGGGCTGACCCGCCGTGGTCCGCCCACTTTGGCCCTGAGGCTGAGGTGTGATGGAATGCGAATTCTTCGGGGATTTTCTCTCGCGTGCCGAGACCATTCACGCCGATGGCGATAAGTGGGCGGGGCGCGGCGGCCCAGCCCTACCATATTAAAATCGGCCGGACGCGGAGACCCAGCCCTACCGGGCGGTAGTCCGAGGATTGAACGTCGAGACACTGCGGAGTTTTTGCCAAAGCTCGAGCTCGTCGGCGGGCGGGTGAGAAGGCAGGTGGATGCTCACGATGGCGTGGAAATCACCGCGTTCACCTGCTTTGCCCTTGGGCAGACCGCGCCCGCGGACTCGGAGTTGGTGGCCATTCTCGGTGCCGGCAGGAATGCGGAGCTTGATGTTGCCGTCGAGGGTGGGGACTGAGATTTCAGCCCCCAGCACCGCCTCCCAGGGCGCGAGCTCAAGCTCGTGGTAGAGGTCGGAATCCTCGGTATGGAAGTCTGGGTGGGAGGCATGGCGCACTCGCAGGTAGAGGTCGCCAGCGGGCGCTCCGCCAATGCCCGGGCTGCCTTGCCCAGCCACACGGATGCGCTTGCCAGAAATCACCCCGGCTGGAATGCGGACCTGAAACGAGTGGGTCTCGGTTTTCCCAGTGCGCGGGTTGGTCGATTGCAAGGATATCGGCCGGACATCGCCGCGCATGACCTCCTCAAGCGTGACGAGAATATCGCCCTCGACGTCTTTTCCCTTGCGCTCGAGAGGCGCCGTGGGCCCGCCAGCGGGGAATCCCTGCCGACTGCCGCCACTGAAGTACTGCTCGAAAAAATCGCTGAAGCCGGTCCCGCCGAAGTTGAATTCCTGGCCGCCTTGCGAGGGTGCTCCACGGCGACCGCCGTAGCCCGCGTTCGGGTTATCCCAATCGGCACCGAGTTGGTCGAATTTTTTTCGCTTTTCGGGATCGCTCAAGACTTCGTTGGCCTCGTTGATCTCTTTAAATTTTTCCTCAGCGGCTTTTTTATCCTTGGCGACGTCTGGGTGATGTTTGCGCGCCAACTTGCGGAATGCTTTTTTGATCGTTGCGGCGTTGGCGTCGCGTGGGATCTCAAGGGTCTTGTAGTAGTCTTTAAATGCGGCAGCCATGGAGTAGTTCGGGAAATCTGAGCGAAAACGGGCTGGGTGTCTAGGCAGCTGAGAAAATGTGATGAAATATTTTTTTCACCGATACGTTCGACCTTCCAATCCTAGTTCGCAGATGGATTTGGCGGTGCCAAGGAATCGAAGAGGCGGGCGAGATCTGGAAGATCGGAGGCGGTGTGCGCGGGTTGAGCAGAGATGATTTTCCCGTCATGAAAGAGAAACGCGCCAGGCATTTGGAGTCCGTCACCAGCGAGATGTCCGAGACCGCAGCCTTTAAAAATAGAGACAGCACCGCGCCACCAAACGTGGGGACCGAATAACTCGAGAAAGCCACCCTTGCCAAGACCGAAGGCGCGGTAAAGTTCGCAGCGTGGGTCGGCGATGCGTGCCACGCTGCTGCGCTCGCCGAGGTACTTGGATTCCTTACCCCCTTGGAGCATGTGGACGAGGACCAGCCTGGCGCCATGAACCATCGCCTCATTTTGGATTCCTTCTAACCCTCGCAAAATTTGACGGGTAAACGTGCACCCGAAGTGGCGGAGAAAGACGATGGCAAGCAACTGCGACTCCGAGGCGCTGGCGAGGGTTTCCCCAGATGAGAGCGAGTAAATGGAAGCGGCTTCCGCGATGCTGTAGGGTTCTGTCCGTGACGGTGGGACTCCGGCATAGGCTCGCAAGCACGCCCACAGGATCATCGCAAACGGTACGATCCAAACCGCGCCATTTAGCAACGCCACCCACAAACTGCCGGCGGAGAGCTGCCCATCCAACACCGCATTCACGATGACCGTGACGGTTACGCATGCCTGAATCAGCCCGATGAGGACGATGGGCCAGTGGCGAAGTGGATCCCGCGAGGCGAGCAATAGAAAGACCCCCAAAAACCCGGTGAGTAAGCCCAAACCCCGACACAACAACGCATGCACCCACTGCCCAGCGCCGACCCATTCAAAAACCAATGCCGGCCACAAGCTAACAAGCGCCGCAAAAATCAAGTGGACGATGCCCGCGGCAACCAAAACAAACTTCATCCAACGAATGGTCGAGTCGCAGCGACCAAGTGAACAATTGAGAGGCATTTTGAATAATACGTTAGGATGTCATTTGCGCATCACGAAAATTTGACGCATCACGCACGACCGATGCTTGCGGTAAATTGACTCATTTGGGAGTGACTACTTTTTCAGCACTTGCTGGACGAATGATGAGAAGAAAACCGCACCAGCCTGCAATGCCGAAATGTCGATGAATTCGTCCACGGTGTGGGCTTGGTCGATGGAACCTGGCCCGATGCAGATGCTGGGAATCCCTCCGTTAGAAAGGTGGGCGGCATCGGAGAACCAAGGTGCGCCGCAGATGCCAGTGTGTGAATCCGTAGCGAGGAGGGCTTGGATCATCGGGTGGTCTGCGGAGGTTTCCATGGGTGGATTTTCATGGGGGTTGATAATTTCCAGCGGTAGATCGTACGAGGTGATGACCTCGGTGAGCAACTTGAGTGCACCACCCGCTGCGGCAAGTGCCGGGGTGATGCGGATGTCGATCTCTGCCTCTGCTAGATTAGGAACAATGTTAGGCCGTGAACCACCGCGAATCACGCCGACGTTCATCGTCGAGCGGCCAAGCACCGGGTGCGTGAAGGTGGCGAGTTTATTTCCGAGATGGTGGTCGAGTTGATCGAGGGCGCGAGTGAGTTTGAGAATGGCGTTCACTCCACGCTCAGGCTGTGAGCTGTGAGCGGCCTTGCCGGTGGCGCGTAAGGTGGCCCATAGCGAGCCTTTGGTGACATGCACGACTTGCATCTCCGTCGGCTCACCCACCAAGGCAAAGGTGTAATCGCTGCCGTAGCGTTTCGCGAAATCCTTGGAACCCCACTGACCGGATTCCTCACCCATGAACGCAACGAAGTCGACCGCGGTGGATGAATTTGTTAGATGGTGCTGGTGCTCGTGCAGCGCCCATAGCATCGCCGCCATCGGCCCCTTGGTGTCAGATGCGCCGCGACCCCATATCTTGCCGTCACGGATTTCACCGCTGAATGGATCGATGATCATGCCGTCGACACCGACGGTATCAAGGTGTGGCCCTAACAGTATTCTTGGCCTTCCATCGAGAGGGGCGAAACGCGCGATGAGGTTGGGGCGACCGGGCTTGATTTCTTGCAGGGTGACTTCCGCGCCGATCGACTCGAGCCAACCGGATAAAAAGATGGCGATGGTTTCCTCACCCGTTTGATCCGAGGGTGGGGCGTTATCGGGGTTGACCGATGGGATGCGGACAAGCTGCTGGAGAAGGGAGATCACGTCTTGACTCATGTCATTAGAATTCACCGAGCCCGCGCCGCACGCAAGAACGGATAAGCCCACGCGCTACCGTTTCCGCGCAAATGGCAAAGCAAGCAGCGAAAACAAAACCAGCCCCACCGCTTGCATCGCCAGCAGATACCACGGCCAAGGCCCCAGTTGATCGATCAGGCTAGGATTAGCCGGTGGGTGGGATGCAAAGGCGAAATTGCTGCCCAAGAAGTGGTTCGCCGTCATCGCGAAGGCGAGATAGGCCAGAGACCACGCGTAGACTTCCAAGACGCATTTCCACACTGGCATCCTCGGGCGCCAACCGTCGACGAGGGGCAAATAGAGCGCCGCAGTGACCACCGCAAAGTGGTGGATGAAAAAGGTGATGAACGGCAACGCTGGAAAACCCACCGTGATGGCCGGAGTGATTACCCCCTGGATCGTCGCGGCGAGCCCCCAGAAATACGTGAGTGCGCAAAACAACCGCTGCCGGGTGAGTAGGGCGACTCCCGCAGTGATCGCCGCGATATCGCACATGTGAAACGGTAGAAAGTTGTCGATCGATTTGGCCCCGTCCAATGACCACCACGCAAAAACGCTGAGCGGATAGATGCTGAAGTTTAGCATCGCTAGTACCGTGGCGGTAACCTTGCGATCTCTATCACCCCGTCTCCCAAGGTGAATGAAAAGAAATGCCACTAGCGCACCGCAGCCGAGAGCTAGAAAATGCTCGCGCGTCATGGGTTGGAAAGCGTTCGGCATCGGCTGAAATTATTTTGTTAGAAAT
>VFJU01000338.1 GCA_009885905.1 Verrucomicrobiota bacterium | reverse complement strand
GCGAGATAAAGCAGTTCTGAAAGCTCGTCTTTGCTTAATCCGGCAGGACCTTCACTGAGGCAGCGCTCGGCAAGAACCTCGTCGCGTGGCGTGATTTCGGATTGTTCTAACAGCGAAACGTGCATGCCGTTGACATAGGGATCGACAACCGCCGCGACGATGCCACGACGTCCTGGCACGGTGGCGTCTAGAGCTGGATCGATTGCGGCGGTTGCTTGGTCGGCGATAAGAATGATGCTCGGGGGATTGAGCTCTTCGGGGGTGGATAGAATTTTACGCCTCGCGAGGGCACGACCGTAGCGGACGCGGCTGGTCAAGACTGACACGGGTGCGGCGAGGATCAAGCCCAAGAGAATCGGGACCATCCACGCGGTGAAAGTGAGACTGATTTTCAAAGCGACGAGAGTCCAGGCGATGCCGAGGATCGTCTGAGGGGCGTGAAAGCGGAAGGCATCTCCCCATGATGTGCCGTCGGTTTCTCGGTTTTGATTTCCCCAACCAACAGTTTTGCCGGAGATAATGCTCAAAACCATCAAGGTGTGGGCCACCATGATCGACGGTGCGAGTAACATCGAGACGAAGGTCTCTAACAATGCACCAATCACCAATGGTATCGCGCCACCAAATGAGCGTCGGATGCGGGGAGTTAGAATTGCACCGATGACCGCGAGAATTTTTGGAAGAAACAATAGGAAAAAAATAAATATTGTTAGAATAATGCTTTGCTGGATACCGTCGACATGGAACCATCGGTCGGCAAAGTTTTCAAATGGCAGTTGGCTGAGGTCGCTCGAGTAGCGATCCCACGCGACCCAAGTCCCAAGTGCTAGGAAAAGAAACCAAAGTGGGCTACCGAGGTAGGCCATGATGCCCATGAAAAGATGCATTCGCACCGAGAATGGTAGCTTGCGTGCGAAGATGAGCCAGAGGTGTTGGAGGTTTCCTTGGCACCAACGGCGGTCGCGGATGAGGTGGTCGACCAGTGTAGGTGGGGCTTCTTCGTATGTTCCCTCGATGTCCCATGCGAGCCAGACTTCCCATCCTTGGCTGACCATCAATGCGGCCTCGACAAAGTCGTGGCTGAGGATGCGCCCGCCGAATGGCTCGCGTCCAGGAAGTGCCGGAAGTTCACAAAATTCGGAAAATGGCTTCACACGAATCAAGGCATTATGTCCCCAGTAGCTGCCACCGTTGAGTTGCCAGTAGTTCAGCCCCCGAATGAAAAGTGGGCCGTAGAGGCGCATCGCAAATTGCTGGAGCCTTGTAAAAACCGAGGTGCCGCGGATCAGCTTGGGTGGCGTCTGGAGGATGCCAAGACGCGGATACGCCTCCATCACTCGAGTCATTTTGACGATGTCGGCACCATCCATCAAACTGTCGGCATCGAGCACCAACATTGCCTCGTAGCCCCCGCCCCAAGTTCTAACAAAGTCACCGATGTTGCCAGCTTTACGATTGTCGTTAGTCTTGCGACGGCGGTAATAAATCCGTCCGAAACCGTCGAGTCGGCGGCAGAGGTTGGTCCATGAGGTTTCCTCCTTGACCCAGAGATCGAGGTCGCGGGTGTCACTGAGGATGAAAAAATCGAAAGAATGCAAGTGGCCTGTGGCTTGGATCGAGCGGTAAATCGCCTCGATTCTGGCGCAGACTTTAATGCTGTCTTCGTTGTAGACTGGGATCACCACCGCGTGACGCTGCTGGAGCGGCTCGTTTTTACCCTCGGCGAGTTTGCTGATTCTGATCGACTGTTTTCGTCCTAACAGTATATCGATCGCGCCGAAGAGTGCATGGAAAGATCCGAGAACTAACAGTCCATTAAGAATTGCGAAGATTCCGAGCAGCGGGTAGTGGGCTTTCTGAAAGCCCATGTGCCAGAAAAGATCTGCCAACCAAGAGACAGAGAGAATATTAACGATGAGCACGCTTCCGAAAAAAATCGTGCGGCGCAGGAATGTCCGAAAGGGTCCGAAGAATGGCTTGCTGCCATTTGGGCGTGGGAACTCAGAAGTTTCCATAGGTGAAAAACCATACGGTAAGAATAATGAAACCCAGCAGGAGACCCGTGAACATGAGGCGTAAGATTGGTCGGCGGTCCATTGTTTCCCGCCACTGCGCCGCGCCGCTACCGATGGCGTTTAGCTCGAGTGGTTGAGGAATCATTGTGAGTTGTGCAAAGCTTGGGCCGGCTGCGAAGTATGATTTTTTCATCGCAACCACAAAATCGTTTGGCCACGGAGCGGGTGTTAGGAAAACACCTTGCCACTGTCCGGGCATGCCGGCAAGGAGCAAGGCCAAGCGCCCACGAGCTGCAAGGCGGCGGTTTTCCAAAGGCACATCAAGCACGTCTTGCGTCCACTCGGCGACTTCAGTGAGTGCTTCTTCCATGGCGAGGAAACGAGCAGGTTTTTCCGATTCGTCGACCCGCCGAGCCGAGGCGCGCCATAGGATCCCACGAACTAGCTCGGCGACTAACAGTCGATTTCTCAGCCGCAATGCTTGAAGATAGGCTTCAACTGCTGCGTAAGCTTCTTCCCATTCATTGAGTTCGGCCTCGCTGAGGGGATAGAGTTGGTCTAAGGAGTGACGCGGTGGACCCATGTTTCTGTTAGGAAATTATCACCACGTTTTAAGCAGCAACGAAGTTCGATGGGGCCAGCGTCTGACAGTTTACCGCCCTCGGTGGAGGGGGTGATTTGGAAGGCGACCCGCCAGCGGTTCTCCGGCATCTGTTGGACGGTCACGCCCTGAATTTTGACTTTTTCGGCACCCGCGCCGGTGATTTGAACCAGTGGACTGAGGGGTATTTCAGGCGATTGGTTGAGCGGGGTCCCAGAAAAATCCACCGTGACCGTGCGTTGTTCACGTTGCCACTCGTGGACGCCCGAGCGTGTGGCGACCACGCGACCTTCCGCCATGGATGGATCTTCGTCCGTGGTCCAGTGTTGCCGGTATCTGAACTCCACTCGGTCCCCGGGCTGTGGCGTGTGAGCTGGCTCCCACATGGCCACCACGTTGTCAGCGAGTTCGTTGGACGTCGGAATTTCCATGAGCGTCACACGACCGGGCCCCCAGTCAGAGGTTGGTTCGATCCACAGCGACGGCCGCTGGTGGTAAGCTGCCTCGCCATCTTCGTAGGAACTGAATTTACGGTCACGTTGCAATAGACCAAAGCCATCACATTTCTCCATGTCGAATGTGCTAAAATCTAATTTACCTGAGTCGTTAGAAAGTGGGCGCCACAGTCTTTCACCGGTTCCCATGCGGATTGCGAGGCCATCGGAGTCGTGGACTTCCGGGCGAAAGTCGTCGAAGCGGCGGCGTGAGTTCTCGCCAAACCAAAACATACTCGACATCGGTGCGATGCCGAGACGCTGAACGGCGCGACGGGCGAATAATACCGCGTGCACGTCGACGATGGTGGTGTTGCCCGGGCTGATTTTAAATTGAAAAGCACCTGAGTAAGAGGCCCCGTCAAGCAGTGCGTAGATTACGGCTTGTGTGTCGTTCGCATCGGGTTTGCGCAGCCAGAATTCGCGGAAATTTGGAAATTCCTCCTGAACGTTGTCTATTCCGGTATCCACAGCTAGCCCGCGTGAGGAGATTCCGTATTTTTGATTCTTCCCGAGTGCTCGCCAGTAACTAGCGCCTTGGAAAACAACGAGCTCGTCAAAAACATCTGGGTTATTAAGAGGCGCGTGAAGGCGAAATCCTGCAAAGCCACCGCCCGCCGGTAGGTCGCCGTGTTTGCTCACTTGCGGACCATAATTGAAAAATGCCTCAGCGAGGCGGATTTGTTGTTGGTGAGTGCTGGTGAACTCGTTGAGCGTCACTGGCTCGCGAAAGAGGTAGCCAGGGTGAAAAAACATCGCTCGGAATGGCAACTTGTCTTCATTCCACAAGGCTTGGTTTGGATTGAAACGAATATCGCGATACTGATCGTAGCTCAAATCATTCATCCAGGCCGGGAGGCTGTCACGGTTGGGTGCCACGTAAGGCTTATTCGCTAGGTCACGCGCGCGGCTTTGGATGTTTTCAAATCCTACGTCTTCACGTTCCCACGTCTGGCACAAGGCAACAGGCGTTAGGATTCCCAGCGTTGCTAGCAGTGTTAAAATTCTTAGCACAGTGATCGTCATAAGGTGGTTGTGGCCCGCTAGTCAAGAATGGCGATTTGGAATTCTTTCATAAATTTAATAATTTTTTTCGATGCGGGTGGCGTGGTAGGTCAAAATCCCATCAAAATCAATGCGATCGGGGTCGGTCACGACCCGTGTTAGGTCGAAATCAACAAAAAATTGATCTACCCGAAATCCGCATAAATCCAGCAACGAGATGATTTCAGCGTGATCAAACCAGCGGATCGTCTGCTGCGATTG
>VFJU01000120.1 GCA_009885905.1 Verrucomicrobiota bacterium | reverse complement strand
TGTTTTCCACCGAGCAGAAAGTGCTTGAATTCATTTTTTCCGTTAGTCGCCTTGAGAGTTTCTAACATGAGTGTCGGGCCGTAGACGCGATCCGTGAGTTTCTCATCAGGACGGAGTTTTGAATTCAGTGCCCAAATCAAGGGCATGCCGTCTGGGCATATCAAGTCGAAGGTTTCCATGGCTTTGCCGAAAGCCACGTCGCTGCGAGCCAATGCGGCGACGTGCGTATTCGCGGCCTCGACTGCGTAAGCTCTATCATTTTTTTGAGCCTTACCTAGAATCCATTCCACCGCTCCGGCGTAGGTGGTCGCCGCGATGGGCAGACCGATGACAGAAATGGTTTTCAATGATTGTGTATCGTATGAAAAGTTTTAGACACGGCAAAATGGTTCGACCGCGCGGAGCTCTGGCGTGGCGGCGATGGCGTTGTCGCGAAGCACCGGTGATTCAAACAGGTAGAGTGCGTAGCCGCCGTATCCACCTCCGCAGTATTTACGGGCAATGGCACCGGGTATTTCTATCAGAGAATCCATTCCTTCATCGAGCTGCGTGCCATGATAGAGATCGATGCCTTGAGCGAGCAATTGAATGTCTGCATGAATAGCTCCCTCGCGGGCAACTCGAGCGCTTTGTGCGATGCGGTCGTAGTCGCGTGGGTGGTTGACCACGCCGGGAGTGTCATGCTGGGAACCGGTCCAGTGGATCGCCATACGACCGGATAGAAAATCGCCATTCTGTTTGAAGTCGAGCACGGGTTTTTGGCCGGATCGCCAGACGCAAAGCCCCGTCTCGCGGATCACCGCGGGGTCTTGCCAACCGACGCCGAGATCGATTTCTGATTCGATGCCATCGCGACCATTGATCAGCGCCCACGCGCCGCTGCCACCGAGGCCTGCTTGTTTTTCATAAGGCCATTCACGCAGCGAGACGAGCGGGGAAATAGCACAATTCACCACGAACTCGCCGGGGCGGGAAAACCTTGGGACATCGAGCCAGCCGCCCGCGAAGTCGACACGCAGAGGCGCCTCGGTGGGAGCTTGTACCCAGCGGACGATCGAGCTGGTAGAGACGGGCTCGAAGCGTGGAGGAGTCTTCGCGAGGGTGGTGTAAGCCGCGCCGACAGTGGCACATAGCTCGCGTTTCACATCGCTGTATTTGTCGTCCTCCGTCACGATAAGAAAGTCTGGACGGATGCGTAAAAAATCTTCCTCGAAGTCGAGGCCTTCCTTGTGACCATGCGTGATGACCACCTCATCGATCATCCGCAGACCTTGAAGTAGGGCGCGTTTGTGGTCATCTGGGATCGATGGCTTTCGCCGCTTGTGATGCCAGAGCACGTCGGCAGATGCGAACGAAACGATTAGATAATCACCCAGCGCACGTGCCTCTTCAAAAAACTGGAGGTGACCGGCGTGGAGGATGTCATAGCATCCAGAAACGAAGACTTTTTTCATGGGAGATTGTTAGTTTTGTGGTCGCGCAATCCATGTTGATGCGGTCGGTTCAACTAAAACATGTTAGAGTGGGTGGAATTCATTCCTTGGAAACTGAAACGTGGTGACCGTGGAGTTTGAGAAGCGAGTGGCTGCGGGCGACGTCGAGGTCATGGGCGACCATTTCCGCGCACATTTCTTCCACGGTGATTTCTGGCACCCAACCGAGTTTTTCCTTCGCCTTGGCTGGGTTACCGAGGAGGGTCTCGACTTCCGCAGGGCGGAAATAACGCGGATCCACTTTGATGATGACCGTGCCGATCGCGACCGCGGGAGCTTTCGCTGGATCGACTGCGGTGACCGTGCCAATTTCGTTGACCCCCTCGCCGGAGAACGCGAGTTCGATACCTGCTTCATGGGCTGACATGCGAACGAATTCACGCACCGAGATTTGTTTGCCAGTGGCGATGACGAAGTCTTCTGCGGAATCTTGTTGGAGCATCATCCACTGCATGCGGACGTAGTCCTTGGCGTGGCCCCAGTCGCGCAGCGAGTCGATGTTGCCGAGGAACAGGCAGTTCTCAAGTCCTTGGGCGATGTTTGCGAGTGCGCGGGTGATCTTGCGAGTGACGAAAGTCTCTCCACGGCGTGGTGACTCGTGGTTGAAGAGTATGCCGTTGCAAGCATACATGCCGTAGGCTTCTCGGTAGTTCACCGTGATCCAGTAGGCGTACATCTTCGCCACCGCGTAGGGCGAACGCGGATGAAATGGCGTGGTTTCCGTCTGTGGAATTTCTTGGACTAAACCGTAAAGCTCGGATGTGGATGCTTGATAGAAACGAGTCTTCTTTTCGAGGCCGAGGAAACGGATTGCTTCTAACAAACGTAGCGTGCCGATAGCGTCGACGTCCGCAGTGTATTCTGGAGCCTCGAACGAGACAGCAACGTGAGACTGGGCACCGAGGTTGTAAACTTCATCGGGTTGGACCTCGCTGATGATGCGGGTGAGGTTAGATGAATCTGTTAGGTCGCCATAATGAAGACGGAATCGCGAATTTTCGATATGTGGATCCTCGTAGATGTGGTCGATCCGTTGGGTATTGAACAACGAGGCGCGACGTTTGATGCCGTGAACTTCGTAGCCTTTTTCTAAAAGAAATTCCGCGAGATATGATCCGTCTTGTCCGGTGATGCCAGTGATAAGTGCTTTTTTCAT
>VFJU01000250.1 GCA_009885905.1 Verrucomicrobiota bacterium | reverse complement strand
GTTTTTGACGGCACCGATCCAGCGGTGAATGGCACCCAAACGCGTTGCTCAAAATAGACACAAAAAAACACCCGATCCTCGGTGAAGAGGATCGGGTGCTTTTAAAAATCAGGTGATTTGGTGAGACGGAGAATTACCAACCGTCACCACCGCCGCCGCCGCCACGGCGATCGCCGCCGCCGCCTTTGTAGCCGCCACCACCGCCACGGCGATCCCCGCCGCCACCGCCGCCGTAGCCACCGCCGCCGCCACCACTAGGACGGCCGCCGCCTGGCTTAAATTCTTTAGGTTCAGAGGCGTTCACGCGAAGTTCGCGGCCCTGATAGTCGAAACCATTGAGCGCCTCGATCGAGGCATTCAATTGGCTCTGGTCGCCGAGCGTGACGAATGCAAATCCCTTGGATCGGCCCGTTTCGCGGTCGGTGATGATTTTGACCCGTTCAACAGGTCCATAAGCGGCGAAGAGGCCAGTAACGTCTTCTTCAGTAGCGGTGTAGGGCAGGTTGCCCACGTAGATGTCCATTTTTGTCTATTCTTAGCACGCCATCACATTCAACACTTCCTGAGACCATGGCGTAAAAGACCAGACGAAGTGCGCCCAACTGCGGTTTTGCAAATTGAACGTGTCGGGTTTACCCACCCAGATCGGCGATGGCAAGAAATCATTTTTTACGGATTTCAGGACTATTGCAGCGTTTTTAGCCTGCAGTTGGCACCAATGTGATACTAAAAGACATACTTTTACGATCTAACACGGCAACGGAGATTCTTCTAGCGCGCAGTTTCTAAGTGCGTATGCAGGGTCCGGATTACCTCAGCAACACCAGCTGGATGCCGGTGACCGCTGTGGTTAGACGGAATGATCAGTTGGCTTTTACTACCCTCAAGGTTGCTGCTCGTGTAGGCCACGAAGCCGTCATTGCCGACCTCAGGATTGGCTTTCGCATCAGCCAAGCCTCGGTCGCCGATGATGCTGTGGTAGGGGATGCGGGGGTTGATTGGGAGTTCATTTACGGATTTCACGAATGTATTCGTCGGGCTCAGGGTGTCGATGCTTGTCGGGAGGCTTTCATAAGCAACACCGCTGTTAGAAAGAATGGCCATATGGCCAAGGGCGTCGCCGAGATCGAGGATCGTTTGAGGCACGCGGACCAGTTTGCGTGCGAGCATGCCAACCCAGTTCGAAGCGAGCTCGGCACCCCGGTGAGGCGAGCAAATGAAAATCGCACGGGAGATGTCGGACCGGGATTGAAAGATGAGCATGTCCTGCATGAGTTTCTTTTCTTGTGGTGGGATGTCGATTAGATCGGGTGTCTTCCCGAAGTAAGTTTTCCAGATTTTGTCCCCGCTGTCTGTGAGCATGAGTCGGCCGATCATGCCACCCATGCTGTGGCCTATAAAAACGATGGGTTTGTGGTCAGGGAAAACCACACGTACTTCATCGAGTTCCTTGCGAAGAAGGAATGCGGAGTATGGGTATGGATAACCGCTGGGGTAAGAATAGACCCAGATTTGATATTTGGCACGAATGACAGGGTCTTGGCGGAGGGCGTTGACCATGGGCATCCACGAGGCAGGCGTGTCAAGCAGCCCATGGACGAGAAGCAAGGGGATGAGGTTTTTATTGTAAGGACGTAGGCGTGAGAGGCGGGCGGTTTCGGCATATTTGTCGGGATCCAGCAACCGAGCGAGGCCCAGTCTCTCAGGGCGCTCGCGAGTCATGAGGACCGCGAGGGGAGTGGTGAAATCGGCGGTCAATGGGTAACTGTGTTTGCCAACTCTTACGGTGCTTACGTCGAGCGGTTCATGAAATGAAATTTTACAGATGTCGCCTCGAAAAACAGCGGTGGCAGAAACGCCGTAATATGTCTTGTCTAGGCTGAAAGTTTTGTGCGCATTCATTCTAACATGTCGGGTAATGGCAACGAGCGAAGTACCGATCCCGTCGCGGGTAACTCTGTCTGTTAGGTATTCACCGCCGACCTCGATTTGGTCAGTGGGAAGAAATTCATAAAGCACGGGATTCCAACCGGCACGCGGGATTTTAT
>VFJU01000431.1 GCA_009885905.1 Verrucomicrobiota bacterium | reverse complement strand
GGTGCCGACCTCATCAACCGCGGACTAGACGTTGGAACGATTAATTCTAACATTTACGACAACTACCCATACCGCCGCGTCGAATTGATGCGTGCTTTGCTTAATACGTTAGAGATTACACCAGACGGAATCGTAGCAAACTGGGAACTGCGCGATCAGACACGTCTGGACCTTGCGCTGATGCCGGAGGACAGCGAGGGGCTGATTGATATCATCCGAGCAATCCGTGGTGTCCAAATCGCAGTATTTTTTGAAGAACTCGTAGACGGAAAAATTCGTGTCTCAATGCGCTCGAAAGACCGGCGCTATAATGTCTGCGAGGTAGCCTTGGAGTTCGGCGGTGGCGGCCATGCGCTTGCTGCTGGCATTCGCATGGACGGTTCCTTGGCCGAGGTGAAACGTCTCGTGTTAGATTCGATCCAACGCAAGATTGTTTCCGGCGGCCAATAATTTTATCATTTATATGAGAAACAATCCCATGGATCTAGACGGCCCAAGTGGCGTCCTATTGATCGACAAAGCCGAGGACATGACATCCCATGACGTTGTCGCCATCGCCCGCCGCGCGTTAAACACCAAAAAAATTGGACACTGCGGCACCCTAGATCCGATGGCCACAGGTCTGCTGATGCTGGTCATTGGTCGCGCCACAAAGATTCAAGATTTGTTGATGAGTGAGGACAAGCAATACGTGGGATCGCTCACCTTGGGCTCGACCACCAGCACCCAAGACCGCCAAGGCGACACGCTAGAAACAAAAACTGTTGAAGATTATTCCGAAGAGCAAATCCATTCCGCTTTCGATGGCTTCATGGGTGACTTCGAACAAATTCCTCCGATGGTTTCTGCGATCAAAAAAGATGGAGTGCCGCTTTACAAGCTCGCACGCAAGGGCATCGAGATCGTTCGTGAACCTCGCAAGGTGCACATTACTTCCTACGAAGTTTCACGTGTCGCACTGCCAGAAATTGATTTCACTGTGAACTGCTCCAAAGGCTTCTACGTGCGAACCTACGCACACGACATCGGTGCAAAACTCGGCTGCGGGGCCCATCTAAGCGCGCTGCGCCGCACGCGTTCGGGCAAGTTCACCTTAGACCGCGCAGTTCCGGTGATGGATCTAAAAACCATGCCACGGGAGGATCTGATCAAAGCTTTGATTTCCCTAGCAGAAATCTCTCTGATGCGGGGAGCCTAGTGCCGGCAACTGAGGATAATAAGCTTCCCAATGTTTCCGATTGATGCTGGCGTTTAATGATCTCCAAAGTGTTCTTTCAGATGAATCGCTCAGGAAAATTATCCGCTGCACTCGACACTTCTCGGGTGGCAAATCTTCCAAGCGTGATCAGCAACGTTTGGCTAGGGGTAGCCATAGGGACGATTTACGAACAGGGGTTTCCTAGCAGCGGAAATATCGTGCTATGGAGCGTCTTTCTACGACTCTCCGTGGCTGGAGCGATGCTCTACATCGCTGGAAATTTTCTCAATGACTGGGCTGATCAGGAATGGGACAAAGAGCATCGCTCAGAGCGAGCACTGCCACGTGGATTGTTTTCTTCTAACTCATACGCATGGGTTTCAGTGCTACTGACCCTTTCAGGTATCGCAATGACCTGGACTGTTAGTCGGACAAGCGCATGCGCGGCTTCGGTCATCGTCGTCTGTATTGGGCTTTACACTTATGGTCACAAGCGTTGCTTATGCTCCGTCATCCCTATGGGGCTTTGTAGAGCCTTACTTCCTTTGTTAGGTATCTTTGCATTTCCAAACTTATTGTCGTTCAAATGCATCCACCATGGACTTCTGGTGTTATCGATTTGTGCTTTGTTGGGTATTTTTTGCTACATCGTAGGCCTCACTCTCGCGGCGCGCTACGAGTCGACATCAGAGCCCCCCATCTGGATATCCTTGGTGGCCAGAGGCTTACTGTTAGTTACACCTATCCTACTTGCATGGGGAAACAAAGGCCTCTTCATCAACCAGAAACTCATCATCGCAGGCACACTGCCCTATTTGTTATGGACGAGTCTATGCCTGCGCTTTCGACGCCGCCCAGTGAAGCGATTCATTTCGGGTTTATTGGCAGGGATCCCATTCGTCGATTGGGCGATTCTGCTGCCCCTCGCACTCGCTCTATCAGCGACGAGCAGCGGCTGGGGTCCATTTCCAATACTATGCGCCGCTATCCCTCCCCTCGCCTTTCTTGCCTCCTTGCTTTTGCAAAGATTCACACCAGCAACTTGATCCAGCTTGCACGATGACCCATCCCGCGCTCCAGTAGCCCTAGAATGAATATTGCAGACAAACAGGAACTTCTTATCGAAGAACTCGCCTTTTTCCAAGATTGGACTGAGCGATACGAATACGTCATCGGTCTGGGAAAAAAGCTCTCGCCAATGGCCGAAAATACAAAAACTCCCGACCTCCTGATCAAAGGTTGCCAGTCTCAGGTCTGGATCGACGCGGCGAGTGACCATGGGAAGGTTCATTTCTCAGCAGATTCGGATTCGTTGATCACGAAGGGCATGATCGCGCTTTTCGTGCGAGTCTTGGACGGCGAGACACCGGAACACATCCTCACCGCGGACATGAGCTTCATCGACCGCACCGGCCTCAAAGAACATCTTGCTCCCACCCGCGCAAATGCCTTGAATTTAATGGCAAACCAGATGAAGAAACATGCACTTCGGTTTATTTCTCAACCATGATTGCATCCATACTTGAATTTAATTGGCTGGCAGACCCCCAAGCATGGGGCGCACTATTCACCCTTACCCTGTTAGAAATTGTACTCGGAATCGATAACATCGTTTTCATTTCTATCTTAGTCGACCGACTGCCGGCAGAAAAACGCAAGGCTGGGAGAACGATGGGGCTCGGACTTGCGATGGTCGCTCGTATGCTCTTGTTGCTCAGTATCACTTGGATCATGAGCCTGCAAACTCCGCTCTTTGAAATTTCTGTCCACCCTCAGCTTTGGGACATGATGCCTTCGGCTAAAGAACACGGCGGCCAGCTCGGCATCTCCGTGAAGGATATGATATTGTTTTTCGGTGGATTTTTCCTGATTTGGAAATCTACCAAGGAAATTCATCACAGCCTTGAAGCACATCAAGAATCCAGTCTCACACGCAAAGCCACTAGTAGCTTCGCGGGCGTGCTTTTTCAGATCGCAATGATCGATATCATTTTCTCACTCGACTCGGTGATCACCGCTGTTGGCATGGTCAATGACCCGTCTCGCGTATCACTCATGATGGTTGCAGTCGTGATCTCCATCGCAGTAATGATGCTAGCCTCGGGCGCGATCACTGACTTCGTTTCTAGACACCCATCGGTCAAAATGCTGGCGCTCTCATTCCTCATCATGATCGGCACAGCTCTAATGGCAGAGGGTCTTCACTTCCACGTGCCCAAGGGATATATTTATTTCTCGATGGTATTTTCGCTCTGTGTCGAGTTGCTAAACTTACGCGTCCGTTCAAAAAACCCACCTCCGCCCGCCGCAGATATTTGAAATAGCGACGATGAGAAATACTAACTGACTATCTTTCTCGCAAATCACGCCATCAACCCGATCTGGATTCCATCGATAAGAAACGAATCCATTTCATACCCTTCGAACTCAAGCCCTGAGTGTCATCGACTCGATCCCCGCTCAATTATCTCAATGTGATGAATGAGTTTTGTTTTTCTGATTGACCGACAGCAGTCGTGACTATTGGACGCAGGAGCAATTACTGATTCTTTATTCACAACCTCTCTTCTGTATGAAAATTCTGATCCTCTCCCGCAACGCCAAACTGTACAGCACCGCTGCCCTAGTCACCGCTGCCGAGGCGCGAGGGCACGAGGTCCGTGTGGTGGACTACCTGCGTTGCTACATGAACATCACTTCACGTAAACCAAGGATCTACGTCGACGGCGAAGAACTCGTTGCGGATGCCGTCATCCCAAGAATCGCAGCACGCCACACATTCTACGGCAACGCCGTGGTGCGTCAGTTCGAAATGATGAATGTTTTTTCCCTGAATGACTCGGTCGCCATCGCCCGCTCACGCGACAAACTGCGCTCGTTACAAATTTTAGCAAAACGCGGCATCGGTCTACCAGTCACCGGATTCGCCCACCACACCGAAGCCACCGGAGAACTCATCAAAATGTGTGGCGGTGCGCCGCTAGTTATAAAATTGTTAGAAGGGACTCAAGGTGTTGGAGTCGTACTGGCAGAAACTGCAAACGCTGCGGAATCGGTGATCGAGGCCTTCAAGGGTTTAAACGCAAACATTCTGGTGCAAGAGTTCATCAAAGAGGCTGATGGCGCTGACATCCGCTGCATCGTGGTCGGCGGAAAAGTCGTCGCATCCATGAAACGCCAGGGTGCCGCTGGCGAGTTCCGCTCAAATCTCCACCGTGGTGGGTCTTCCGCTAAGGTGAAAATATCTTCAGCAGAGCGCGTCGTGGCGATCAGTGCCGCTAAGGCGATGGGCCTGAATGTGGCCGGTGTCGACCTTTTGCGCTCAAATCACGGCCCGGTCGTGATGGAGGTGAACTCATCCCCCGGTCTTGAGGGCATTGAGCAATCCTCAAAGAAAGACGTCGCGGGCATGATTATCGAGTTCATCGAACGGACCGCCGTTAAGCCATCTAAGTCGACAGACAAGTAACTGATCCGGATACGAATTTTCGTTTTCGATCTAACTATTATATTTTCTAATCGAGATGACCTTCGGAAAAATCTCGATCATAGTTCTCGCTTAACCGTCAAGCGGTCACCTCTTTGAGACGACCTAGCACTTCTTGATAAGCCTCCATCACGCCACCGAGATCACGTCGGAAACGGTCTTTGTCCATTTTCTCACCGGTCTTGATATCCCACAAGCGACAACCATCAGGACTGATTTCGTCGGCAAGAACGATGATTGATGGATCCTCAACCAAGCGGCCGAATTCGAGTTTGAAGTCCACCAAACGCAATCCGCACTTGGCAAAAAAATCGATGAGGATGGAATTGATCGCCAAAGCAGACTTCCGCAAGTGAGCGAGATCTTCGGGAGTGGCCAGTCCCATTTCGCGAATATAGTCATCATTAATGAGCGGGTCACCGAGTTCGTCACTTTTATAAGAAAATTCGATCACTGGTTGCGAAAACAAACGCCCTTCCTCGATGCCAGTCCGCTTGCAATAACTTCCAGCCGATAGATTACGAATGATCACCTCCACCATCAAAATGCTAACTTTTTTGACTTCTACATTCGTCGCATCGATCTGGCGGACAAAGTGAGTCGGGATACCCGCGGTTTCGAGAAACCCATAAATCAGCGTGCTAATCTCGTTATTCAGCCGACCTTTATTTTCAAAACTGGCTTTTTTTTCACCATTGAAGGCAGTGGCATCATTTTTAAACTCCATGCGCAGGGTGTTTGGGTTTTCAGTGGCCCATAAGCGCTTCGCCTTTCCCTCGTAAAGTAGTGTCATTCAACAGTCCTAAAACTCCACGTCCATTAGGTCAAGAGCGCGCGAATAGGAGGAAAATAATTGTGTCCGCGCGTTACCGAAATTTAGTGTTTTCAAGTAATTTATTTTGCAACAAAGTTGTCACGTGACAAGGTTGTCACCTGTGTAGTCTAATTAATTACGCATTCACTGCATTTGCATGCCAAATAGGTCACAGAGATATCGCTCACTGCCCTCCAGCCGACCTTTTCGTTCGGCTTCGATTTTATTTGTTTTGAGTGCCTTGGGATTACTGACGGCATCTACCGCAGCAGTTTTTTGGATTCGGCAAGCTAGCGTTGTTGCATTTCAAGGCCTCATCTTAGCCATGGTCTTCACCATATTCATGTGGGTATTGGCTTATTTTAAAAGACGTGAAGCGATTTGTCCGCTCTGCAAAGGCACACCGCT
>VFJU01000438.1 GCA_009885905.1 Verrucomicrobiota bacterium | reverse complement strand
GCGTCGATGCTATCGAATCGGGATATGACCCAGCGGTGCGCCGAGCCATTCGCAAGTCAGAGCAAAGTGGTTTAGAAATCACAATAGAGTCTAACATGAACGCGATGAATGCGTTCTACAGCCTGCATGGAAGAACTCGCAAAAGACACGGTCTGCCACCTCAGCCGCTGAGTTTTTTTCAATCGATCGCGAAAAATCTCGTTGCGAATGGACTCGGATCAGTGGTGCTGGCTCGGACTGGTGGTGTTCCTGTGGCCGGCGCAGTTTTCCTCCACTCGGGCCATCAAGCGGTCTATAAATTTGGTGCTTCTGACAGTGAATATTGGCCAGCAAGACCTAACCACGGCGTGATGACGGTGGCGATTAGAGCGCTCATCAAGACTGGATATGCAAATCTTCATTTCGGCAGAACTTCGCCTAACGATGAAGGCTTGATTCGATTTAAACTTTCTTGGGGTGCTGTCGCTCAGCCTCTAACATACCACCGCTATCACTGCCACTCTCACTGCTGGCTAGCTGCGACCGCTGCTCCCGTTGAAAGTTACCCCGTGATTTTTGGACGGCTTCCTCTTGCCTGCAACCGGTTCGCTGGCCGCCTCATCTACCCACACCTCGATTAGATCATCCCTACTTGACGATTATGAAACCTCAAACGAAAGCGCTCGCTCCTAGTGGATTTAACGTCCACGACGTGCTTTATATTCTCTTCAAGCATAAGTGGAAAATCATTCTGCTTTCTTTGATTGGCTTCTCGGTGTCTGGCGTGATGGCTTACCGAATTATGCGCGAACCAAGTTATGAGTCACAGGCAAAGTTGATGGTCCGCTACGTTGTGGAACGCTCTACGGTGGACCCTGAAGCGGGAGGACAAATGATGAGCGGGGGCATGATGACGGAGGTGGAAATTCTGACCAGTCGCGACACAGCGATCGAAGTCGCGACCAAGATAGGTCCTGAAAAACTTCTGCCGGGTGCCAAAACGGTTCCCACTGCATCGGAAGCCGCATCGAAGATTCATGATGGCTTGAAGGTTGAGTCTCCCGGCATCGGATCAAATATGCTATACTTGAAATACCGTGATACGGATTCTAAGTTAGTTGCCGAAGTCTTGAATCAAGCAATACAAACCTACTTCAGAAAGCACCTAGAGTTTCACCGCTCGACGACCGCATTCGACCAGGTCTCAAAGCAGACGGATGAAGCTAGGAGCAAACTTAGACTCACAGAAGAAGAGGTTAACCAGTTGAAAGAGAAGTCTGGGGTGCTCACCATCGAGGCGACGATGAAGGAGTTCGAATCAAGGAAGCGCGCGATTCGAGAAAATCAACTGGCTGCAGAATCGCAACTTGCGGAACAAAAAGCCAAGGTGGCGGCGATACAAAAATCGCAGTCACAAGTGCCGACCGTTGAAGAAAAGACCGAGGCTGGTGTCGCCGTTGATGCAGGGAATCCGGAACCCACCGCTGATGAAATAGGAGCCAAGCGCGAGCGTGCACTCGCGCTTGCCGAGTTCAACAACCTCACGCAGCGCGTGGAATTGCTCCAACAACGCCGCAATGAACTACTCATCAATCGGAAGCCTAACGATCCGATGATCGCTTCTCTGGATCGTCAAATTTCTCAAGTCCAACAGAGAGCACTTGACCTTTTGGAGCTCTATCCAGATTTCACCGGCAAGACAGCTACGGCTCGATCTGGGCAGTTGGTTACGGCGGTGTTAAGTCTCGATGAGGAAAAAGCGCTTGAGTCTGCCTTTCAGGCGAGGCTCGGCTCGGTGATCGCTCAAGCGAAAGGCTTAGAGGCTGAGGTTACGAGGATATCGTCACTCGGATTCCAATTGCAAGATCTCGAGCG
>VFJU01000091.1 GCA_009885905.1 Verrucomicrobiota bacterium | reverse complement strand
GCACATCCTCTGGCTCGACGGTGGCGACCATGCCGGAGTTTGCGAAGGGCGAGTCGCGGCGGGATAGGCTCATTCCATTCACGACGACTTCGTCGTTTTCCGTTGAGGCAGGAACCACCCAACCACCTGGGCACATGCAGAACGAATGTACGCCGCGACCACGGATTTTTGTGGCCAACCGGTAACGGGCAGCTGGGAGCAGTCGCGGGCGTTCTTGACCGAAGTTGAGGTGGTATTGTGTGCGATCGATAAAAGGTTGTGGGTGCTCAATGCGAAATCCTACTGCGAAGGGTTTAGATTCTAGCAGTATTTTCTTTGCAGCGAGCAAGCGGTAGATATCGCGGGCGGAGTGGCCGGTGGCGAGAATCACGGAATTCGCAAGAATTTCTTCGCCGGATACAGTGACGACACCAGAAATTTTATTTCCAGTTAGAAGTAAATCGACAACTTTAGTTTGAAATCTCACTTCACCCCCCGCGTTGATGATGGATTGGCGAATTGCTTTTACCACGTTAGGTAATAAGTTAGATCCGATGTGTGGGTGAGCGTCGGTGAGGATTTCCTCAGGTGCACCGTGGGCGACAAGCACACGATAAACCTCTGCGACGGGCCCGCGTTTGGTGGCTCGGGTGTAGAGCTTACCATCGGAAAATGTGCCCGCGCCGCCTTCGCCAAAGCAGTAGTTCGATTCCTCGATCACTCGACCCTCACGCAGCAGTGGGGCGAGATCGAAGCGGCGTGCGCTGGCATCTTTGCCGCGTTCTAATAGAATTGGCTTTTGTCCATTTTCTAGGCAGCGTAGCGCGGCAAACATCCCAGCGGGGCCGCAACCGACGATGACGACGACACTCGCACCCGCGCTGAGAGGTGGGGGCGACCAGTGGGGTTTTTTGTCGGCAGGCAGGGGGCCGTCGAGCGCGACATCCAAGCGCAACTGCACTTTGACGGCACGTTGGCGGGCATCAATCGAGTGTTTGCGCAGTTTAACCTCACCGATGCGGTCGAGCGACACTCCGAGTTTGATGGCAGCGGCTTGACGGCGAGCGTTGTCGTCCTCTGACTTTTCCAAAGGGAGTACGATGTCAACGGTGTCGATGAGAGGTTCCACGGAAATTTGATGATAGAAAAACAAGCGGGAATGCCCGTATCAAGCTCCGCCGCGAATTCTGCGTTTTTTGCCCTCGTCATCCACGCTGACGAAGGTGACGCGGGTTGAAAAAATCGAGCGTTGGTCGACTTTTTCGTTGAAAACTTCTACCGAGTAAGTGGTGCTGGTATTTCCTTCATGCACACGTGAGCAAGAGATTTTAAGGATGGTACCCTCGCGGACACTGTGGCGGAATTCCACTTGATCCATCGCAACGGTGACGAATTGGCAGTGCGGATAGTCTAGGCTAGCAGCGATCCATGACGCTTCATCGACCCATGCGAGAAGCCGCCCGCCAAATACAAAGCCGTATTGATTCAGGTCACTGGGAAGAACAAGGCGGCGCGTTTGCATAATTTCACCAACTGCGGCGTTTGCGATCCCTGTAAAGAGCTGCATCTATAGAATAACGCCCGGCGCCTGATAGAATGATAGAAATCATCGGGATCAAATACATGATCGCAAGTTCTTTTGTTTCGATGAGTGTCGGTGTTCTTAGAAACCAAGGTGTGCCTCCGAGTGCGCCAAATGCGGCGACGACCATGCAGAATCCGAGTAGAAATGCCGCGGGCCGGGTGGCAAATCCGACGATGAGGCAGGTCGACGCAAGAACTTCCGCAGTGATACATGCGAGGAGGCTGGCCGGTGCCCAACTCACGGGTAGAAAATCTGGTACAAAGAACGTGTCTTTACGAATCGCGAAGTCTTGGATTTTTGGAATTCCGTGACCTATCAGAATCATGAGTCCGACAAGCACTCGTAACGCGACAAGACCGAGCGATGCTGTCGTGTCACGTGTACCACAATCAAAAAAGAATTTTTTCATGAGCTTGATCTTGGCGATTTTTTGGACGTGATCATGATTCGTTTGAGCCGATCATCTCCTGATGGGGAATGAGAACTGATTTGCGATTCATCCGCGAGGATATTGTGAACCATCCTACGGTAATAAGCATTTAGCGGGCGCATTTGGAAAGGCTTGCCGGTGGATTTTACACGTTCGGCGACGCTTTGAATCTCAGCGCGAAGTTGATCTTCTTGGATTGATCGAAAATGGGCGCAGTCCACCTTAATGCGCGCTGCATTTGGAACGTGGCGTCGGAGGATTCGGTTGACTAGGTACTGGATGTCATCAAGGCGCTCACCCTCCCGACCGGTTAGCACTGCACCCTCGCTCGAGTGAATTTGCAAGCAAGGGCCATCTGGGGTTTCCTGAGCCTCGATTGTCGCAGTGAATCCGAGGTGTCCCAGCATCGTATCAAGAATTTTCGTTGCTGATTCGACGTCTGTCATAGGGTTAGTTTAATGACATCCTGTCCGCGGTCAATCACTGCAGAAATCTTTATGGGAGAGAATCATGGCGATGGCTGCCGCGGATGCGGTAATCCGCTCTTTCTCGGCGGTGGTAAACTTGTGAGGCTCAAATTTACCGATGCCTAGTGTACCGATGACGTGGTTGGATTCGTTGGCGAAAATGGGCACTGCGATGGATCCTGAAACTCCGGTTTTCTGAGCGTCAAGGTTCGCGATCCCGCCTAGGTTTTCCTGTAAGTTGCAGAGTTCCACCGGTTCTTGCCGTTCTGCTGCGACCCCTGCGATGCCTTTGCCGAATGGGATTGAAGAGATTTTCGCAAGAAGAATATCTGGCACCCCGACCTGCCAGATCAGTGAGAGGATTTGGCCTTTCGGGCAGGTACGGTGGATGGTTCCAGTTTGGCAAGAGAGCTCCGAGAGGAGTTGATCCATTAGAAATTGAATGCTTTGGATGTTCGACATGTTGTTTCTGTTATCACACATCGGTCTCCAAGTCACGGACGGATCATGGGTGATTTAGAGCTTGGCAGCCTGAGAATTAGCATTCAATCATTTGCCTTATGGAAAAATCCAAACTATTCATTTCTTCGTTGGTCATTGGATTGATGACCTGCCAGTTTTTCTCTGTGATCGCTGCAGCAAACGAGGTGAAGGAAGAGATTTATGGATCGATGCCAGATGGTAAAAAAGTTAGAGTATTTACCATCACCAACAAGCATGGATTGGTCGCCAAGGTCACCGAGTATGGTGCTATTCTTGTTTCTTTAGAGGCACCTGATCAGGCGGGAAACCTTGCGGACCTCACGCATGGCTACGATTCATTAGCGGGTTGGTTGACGAACACTTCTTACTTTGGTTCTACGGTTGGGCGTTTTGGGAATCGCATCAAGGATGGAAAGTTCACCCTTGATGGCAAGTCATACAAACTCGCGACAAATAACCAACCTGGTGGGATCCCATGCGCACTGCACGGTGGCGTGAAGGGCTTCGATAAAGTGGTTTGGTCAGGTAAGGTGGTCAAAGGTAATGGCGTTGAGTTTTCATACACCTCACCGGATGGCGAAGAAGGCTACCCTGGAAACCTCTCCGTCAAGGTCACTTACTCACTCAACGAGGAAAACGAACTTAAGTGGGAAGCCAAGGCCACGACTGACGCCCCGACGATTTTAAACATCGTCCATCACACGTACTGGAATCTTACTGGCGATCCGACCCAGTCCATCAATGACCACATTCTGACGCTGAATGCCGAAGGCTTTTTACCAACGGACATGGGGCTGATTCCTAACGGTGAGATCGCGCGTGTTGCGGGAACTCCCATGGATTTTACCAAGCCCACCGTCATCGGCGAGCGAATCGATGCAGACTTCGAAGCACTTAAATTCGGGGGGGGCTACGACCATGCGTGGGTGCTCAAGAAAGGCGATGGTCTACGTCTCGCGGCCCGGGTCAAAGATCCTAAGTCCGGACGGGTGATGGAAATTTCCACCAATCAACCCGCGATTCAATTTTACGGCGGGAATTTCCTTAATGGAACCGCCAAGGGCAAAAAAGGTTTAGCTTATGCCAAGCGCACGGCCTTCTGTTTGGAGACCGAGGGCTTTCCAGATGCACCGAATCAAAAATCTTTTCCGTCCGCGGTGCTTCGTCCCGGTGAAGCTTACACCCACACCATGATCCACAAATTTTCAGCGGAGTAGCTCGTGCGGTCATCCTCCAGACTCGCCGCCCCTTCATCCAAACCCCAAGTAGAATCCTGATAATCGTATGTTGAATTCATTTTTTGTTCCTTTCATCGCCTCAGTCAGTGGTAGCGGAGGCGGCTCCATGGGCAGTGGCCTGCAATTTGATCTCGAGCTAGTCGACTGGGTGATCCTTTCCATCTATTTGGTGTTTGTCATCGGCATCGGTTTCGCGCTGAAACGCCAGTCCAAAACGGCGGAGGATTTCCTGCTATCAGGCCGTTCGATCCCGGGTTGGATCACCGGACTCGCCTTCATTTCCGCGAACCTCGGGGCACAGGAACTCATCGGTATGGCGGCATCCGGTTCCGAGTACGGCATCATGACCTCTCACTTCTATTGGGTGGGTGCGATTCCGGCGATGGTGTTCCTCGGCATCTTCATGATGCCAATGTATTATGGATCCAAAGCCAAGTCGGTGCCTGAGTATTTGAAAATGCGCTACGACGAGCGCACTCGCGTTTTCAACTCGGTCTCGTTTGCTTTCATGACGATCTTTTCGTCCGGTATCTCAATGCACGCGCTGGCCGATTTGCTCACCACGCTGGTTGGGTGGAATTATTATGGCTGGCTTGTCGTCACCTCGGTGATCGTTCTCGCCTATGTTCTGAAGGGCGGCTTGAGTTCGGCGATTTACAATGAGGTTCTGCAATTCTTCATGATCGTCTTTGGCATCGCGCCGCTGTCCTATCTTGCCCTGAAAAATGTCGGTGGTTGGGATGGCCTCGTCGCTAAGCTTCAGGCCTCTCCACTCGGTGATGGTGCCATTCACTCATGGGCGCAAACCGCCACCGGCGATAACCCGATGGGTGTGCCATGGTATGGTATCATTTTTGGTCTCGGCTTTGTCCTTTCCTTCGGCTACTGGACCACAAACTTCGCGGAAGTGCAGCGCGCGCTGGCTGCGAATTCAATGGGTGCCGCCCGCCGCACACCGATCGTCGGGGCGATTCCGAAAATGTTGTTTCCTGCCATCGTGATCCTTCCCGGCATGATTGCCTACGCGCTCACTCTAGAAGGAGCCTCCACCGGCTACGCGATTCCTGCCAAGCTTGATGCAAACGGGGTGGCCATGCTCGACAGCGCCGGGAGAGCCATCATGAATTACAATCAGGTGCTCCCATCGATGATTCTTCACTATTTCCCGAACGGGCTGCTAGGACTCGCGCTCACCGCGCTGATGGCATCCTTCATGTCCGGAATGGCGGCGAACGTTACCGCCTTCAACACCGTGTGGACTTACGATCTCTATTCGCAGATGACGGGTGGAAAGAAAACCGATCGGCAGCTTTTGAGTATGGCAAAAATCGCTACGATCGGTGGCATCATTCTGGCGATGGGGTGCGCGCTGATCGCGGCGAAGTACAACAACATCATGGCGATTCTACAGTTGGTATTCGGCTTCGTGAATGCACCGTTGTTCGCAACCTTCCTGATGGGAATGTTCACCAAGCGTTCGAACAATGCGGGGGCGTTCTGGGGGCTGCTGATCGGCACCGGCACCGCAGTGGTTTTCCATGGTTTGTCATGGGTCACCGGCAACGAACCTGGAGTCAAAGGTGCTTGGATTGCCCCGGTTTTCGAGTATCCTAAGGACCTCTCGCAAAGCTTCATGGTGGCCATTGTCGCCTTCAGCGTTACTTTCATCATTAATGCGGGTCTTTCATTCACCTCCGGGCGCAATAAAACGGATGAGGAACTTGCCGGTCTGGTCTATTCCCTCACACCCAAACAACTGTCAGGTCACGAAATATGGATTATGCGGCCAGCAGTGCTTGGGACCATCGTCATGATCGCTGTAATTATTCTCAATATCATCTTCTGGTAACTCCTTCAACCCACTACTTCCATGGATCTTCGACTTCCTATCGGCATCATCTTCACCCTCTACGGATTTATCTTGATCGGGTATGGCCTCTTCACGAAGGGCAGCGAAATCTACACAAGATCTCTCGGCATCAATGTGAACATCATCTGGGGAATCGTGCTCCTGATCTTCGGCCTGGTGATGTATTACTTCGCGAAACGCGGAAAAAATGTCTGAGGAGTTTGTGAATTCTTGACTTGTGAAATGCCCTGTCCTCATCCGACGGGGTATTTTTTCCAAGTTTGGAATTTTTCCAGTGCACAAATCGATTCTCATCGCAAAACACTTGGCGTTGCTCGGTGGTCGTTCATACTCACGCCAGTGAATTCAGCTCCTCTTGGAATTTTTGACTCGGGCGTCGGTGGCTTGACGGTCGTAAGGGCGGTGCAGCAACTTTTGCCCGCAGAAAATATCCTGTATCTTGGTGACACCGCCCGTCTGCCGTATGGATCGAAAAGCCCAGAAACGATCCGCCAGTTCGCGGACGAAGATGTGCGATTCCTCATCGCGCACGGGGTGAAGGCGATCGTCGTCGCTTGTAACACCGCCACCGCTCATGCGCTGCCCAGTTTGCACGAGAAATACCGCATCCCCATTCTCGGAGTGATCGAACCAGGGGTAGAGGCCGCCCTTGCCTGCCCCGAAGCGGCGCGCATCGGCATCATCGCCACACGCGGAACCATCCGTTCCCACGCCTACCAACACGCCCTCGCGCTGCGCAAAACCGGTCTAATGATTCACGGTCAAGCCACGCCGCTTTTGGTTCCTTTAATCGAAGAAAATTGGATCGATCACCCCGCGACTCGGGAGATTTTACAGACTTACCTCGCCCCTTTGATCGAAAAAGGTATCGACACGTTGCTGCTCGCTTGCACGCATTACCCTTTATTAATGGAAATTCTGCGGGAAATTTTGCCCCCGGATGTGCGACTCGTCGACTCCGCAACGACCTGTGCGGAACATTTGAAAAGAGAACTGACTCGGCTAAATTTACTGGAATTAGGTCCGCGCGATGGCTGCTTAGATATCCACCTCACCGACCTTTCCGAGGAGTTCGAAGAACTTGCCCGACAGTTTCTCAAGAAATCGCCAGGTCGCATTCACCGAGCCGTGCTAGCGGGTGCCTGACTTGAAAGGGGTTTAACCTTGATTAGTTCAGTTTGTTTTGAACTAATCAAGTGATTGAAACTTTGGGAAATCAAATGAAACTTTTTGGAACAGATGGGATCCGAGGCAGGGTGAATGAATTTCCAATCACTGCGGAAGTCGCCCTGAGGATGGGTAAGGCGGTTGCCAATGTCCTTCGCTCCGATGGCGCTCGCCGCAACCGGGTGCTCATCGGCAAAGACACCCGCATATCTGGCTACATGCTAGAAACTGCCATCACCAGCGGTCTCGTTTCCATGGGGATGGACGTCTACCTCGTCGGTCCCATGCCCACACCCGCAGTCGCCCACTTGACGAAGTCGATGGGGGCCGTCGCCGGCATCATGATCACCGCCTCCCATAATCCCTACGAGGACAATGGGATGAAAATTTTTGGCCCAGACGGGTACAAACTTTCTGACGACCTTGAGAGTCTTATCGAGCGCCACATCATGGGTGACGAACCGGAGGCGGCGCCTGTACCGCCCGCACAAATCGGCAAGGCCCACCGCATCGACGATGCAAGAGGCCGCTACATCGAATTTGCCAAACATACCGCTGACAATATTTCCCTGAGCGGTTTGAAAGTCGTCCTCGATTGCGGACACGGTGCCGCTTATTTCATCGCTCCATTGATCTTCAAAGAACTCGGTGCGGATGTCATCGTCACCGCCAACGAACCCGACGGCATCAACATCAACGACGGCTGCGGCGCACTTCACCCTGAGGCTGCCGGCGAACTCGTCCTCAAGCATCGCGCCGATATCGGCATATCCTTCGACGGTGATGCAGACCGCGTGATCTTCACCGATGCAGCCGGACACGTCGTCAGTGGCGACCGGATTCTTGGGCTTTGCGCACTCGGTCTTAAACAGCAGGGCAGGCTCAAACATGACACGCTCGTCGCCACGGTCATGAGCAATTTAGGCCTGATCGAGTCGATGAAAAAGCATGGCATTAATGTGGAAACTACCGCAGTAGGAGACCGCAGCGTCATCGAATGCATGCGGAAAAATGGTTACTCCTTCGGTGGAGAAAACTCGGGGCACCTCATTTTTGGTGATCACGTCACCACGGGTGATGGTATTCTCAGTGCTCTCCAAGTCCTTCGCATGATGATCGAGCGCAAGGCGACACTCGCAGAACTGGCCG
>VFJU01000403.1 GCA_009885905.1 Verrucomicrobiota bacterium | reverse complement strand
CAGCGTCAATCGTGAAAGCGAAACGATCCGTCGCCAGAACCGTTTCTTTTCCATTCGATTTTAAAATCCAATACATTTTCAATGCTCCGCCTGCCTTAGCGGTAAGTGTAACTTTTTGCCCTTCCATGAGGTTAACCGATGGTGAGGAAACTGAGAAATCATCACCTGACTGAATGATTGGGCCCGTGACCGTCTGCAAGGGTTTCTGGTTTTCATACTCAAGCTTTACCCAATCGGCAGAACGCTTGACCTTAGAGATTCGGACCTCGTCTAGGTCACCGTGGAAATCATATTCTCCATACCACCCCCCGATCCACATTTTAGAAGGACTGGCAATCTTTAGAGGACTCGATTTCTCGTTAGATTCGGAGTCTAAAAGACCATTAACATAGAGTCTTGAATCGCCGTTTTCAAAGGAATGGACCGCCTGCGTCCATTCACCAAGTACAGGTGCAATTTTGCCAGATACATCAGCACCCGAAAAATAACATCCCACATTAACATGGGACGGACTGCCAAATTTCATTACGACTTTCCCCTGTCGCTCTTCATTACCCCACGCTATCAGTCGACCATTTGACTTCTCTGGACGAAACCATACCTGCGATGTGTGAGGGTTAGAGCCAACGGGATAACTGATAATATTTTTACCACACGAAATCCCTTGGTCGCCAGCAAAGTGCCTTGCTTTACCGATGAGACCAGTCGCAGAGGTAGTATCCTCATCTTTTGATTCCAGTGTTCCTACCTCGTCTTTAACCCCTTCACTCATATGCCAAACACTCAAGTATCCATTCGATTCATTAAAGACGGCATTTCCATTCGACTGACTAACAGCATCCGCTTTTCCCCAGTGCATGTTAATGATCTGAACCGAGTCGCCCTTGATGTTAGGAATACGAACCCAAATGCTTGCAACCCCTTCTACAGAGTCCCAGTCCTCAATTTGATAGTTGAGCTGTACCCCCAAACTGCTGGTGAAGCGGATATCTTCACCCATTGGCTTCGTTTGTTTAAAATCAAACCAATCCTTGTTAAGACGAATCAGTAACGGAAACTCATCAAGGGATGCCGATGAAGGAAGATTGGCACCCTCCGGCGTAGTGATGATGGCAATCGTTCCAGATTGATAATTCTTGTTGTTGTTCTTTACGATATCATCTGATGGTACCTTGTTCACCACCGCAATCTTTCGCAACGCAGGTTCGGTGGTGGCAGATTCAATCGCATCAATTGCTTTCTGAACATCCCCGGTTCGGCGGAGATTAAGATCAGCAGGAAAACCGCCTTTTTTAGTTTGCCTGTTGAGCGACTCAATCAACTTTATAAGATCAGGGATTGCACTTCGAGCGGCGGTTCCGTAACTCGCAATCTCACTAACAATCTCACCGGTTCGACTTTCACTACCATGACCACCTTGGGTTTCCGCGAAGACGACCCCAGCATCAATGGCTTCTTTGTAATGATACCTTGTCAATGCCTTGAACGCACTCATGCGAATTACTGCACTAAACATCGTGTCAGCTGGACAAGGAATCTTGATCGCTGTTAGTAGATCAGGCGCCAAGGCCGCTACATCTTCTTCAGTGAGAAGCTTCTCAAAAACATCGGTCAAGGTAGCTCTCGCCATTCCATCGGGGTTTCGAGCAACCGCTTGGATCGCTGGGTAAAGCAACTTAGGATCAATGCCGACAATGGATTTTTTCAAAAGTCCACCGAACAACGCTTCGGCAAGTTCACCATGAGTAAGTTGAACAGGGTCCTCCCAAACTACAGGAAACACTGGCTCTGCAGTATCGACCACGGCTTTGAGCATTTCTGCGATGACTGGCTTAGCCTTGCCACGCATGTTTTTCAAGGAATTCGCTGCTTTGACTCTTAACCAACGATCTTCATGGGTTAGAAGTCCTGCCAATACCGACAACGCCGCGGGATCATTGATATAGCCCAAGGCTTCTGCTGCGCCCTGCCGTTTGTGAGCATTAGTTCCCTCTGCCAGTTTGATAAGTTCTGGGACCAGCTGCACACTCTCAGGGCGATTGCCCAGCTCCTTTGCGGCCCAACTGCGCGTCACTGGAGACCAATCCGAAAACGCGGCAATGAGCTGATCCGAGGTCATGGATTTACGAGCGATGTCAAATTCCGCCGAGAAAATCGCATCGGACACATCACTTTTGGTTAGCCAGTTCTTGCTGTTTGAGTCTCGACCCGTGATACATATTTTTTTGAGTGGAAGAGAATACGTTAGCACGTAACTGGCTGTAGGACTTAATCCATCATAACTGCTGTTGCCGTAGTAGGTGTCATCGGCGGTTTTTCCGGGTCCATATTGCTCACCCCCATCGTAGGTGAAAGAACCATCACAACGCCTAACAAGATCAAGATGCCAAGACGCTTGCTTGAAAAATGCAGAGGCTGCTAGAGGCCCCCCCGCACCAGCACCCAAGCCCCCCCACAAATAACTGAATCCCTGACCCGTGTGACCATACTCGCGATTTTTGTATGACGCAGTGACCATCTTTGCAAAATACTGCGTGTCTTTGATCTTATCACCTTGCAAAGCAAAAAACTCCGCAGCCATAGCATTTTTCCCGTTATTATCATGGTTCGGCCATGGCATGTGTTCGCCATATGGGATAGATCCTTTGTCGACGAAATAACTGAAAAACTTTGATCCTCGCTCGATTGCGGGATCAATTTCGGGATCTTTAATACCGCATTTCTTACCCATCACGATCGCCATATTGCCTATCAATCCGGCTGCATTCACCGGCCCATATGGTGGAATTGAGCCATGAAGTTGACCGTCCGTCGTTAGTCGTGAAAGCCCGTGACCGAACGTGCCATACATGCTCTGGCCTTTCGCCAGTACTATTGTGTACTGACCGATAGCAGGCAGCACTTCACGATCTCCGGTCAGCAAAAAATATTCGCAAAGGAAAAGATTTCGATAACCCCAGTCCCAAACTACCATACCATCCTTCAGACCTAACTTCAAATCTTTAGGACCCAGTTTGTGGGCAAATTCTTTTAATCTAGAAAGATACTTGGCTTCACCCGTTGCTAACAAGGCAAGACCGGTGATCGCTCCTGACCAACTAATTTTTAATGGCTCCTTTTCAAGAACTACACAGGCATTATCAAAAATGAGTTTCGATTTCGCGCACTCATAAGGTGCAGTTTCCGAATAGGCCCCCATCACCTGCAACTTAATCGTTAGGTTTTCGACTTTTCCGCTTCTCCAAACAGCGAGTGACAAAACTCCCTGATTATTTTTCTTCTCCGCCTCTTGAATCGCTAATGCGATACTGACTCGGGCATCGTCGGTGAACATTTTACCGCCTGCTCCAAGTATCACGTCGTCGACTTTAATCACCCCATCCGCCGGAGATTTCTTCCCCACATGGGTGACCAATATTTGACGACTTTGCGCCGTCGTGCGCCCTTGTTGACTTTCAAAATAGTCTTCGGGCTTAGTAAATATCCATCCACGAAGACCCGTCGCGCCCAAGTTGTAAGTTAGCTCACGATCTACATTGATATCTTTGGTTAGATCAGACGCTACTTTAGGTTTTTCTTTTCCATTGGCTTCGGACGGGGAAATTAAAAAACAAACTGCGAGAAAGACAATTAGTGATTTCATGAATTAAAAATAATTTATAATGTCGATTTTTTTTGTGGAAGCGGACCCCAGATATCAGCCATCAACGCATAAATTCTTGGCTCAGCTTCCTTCAACTCACCTGTGACAAATGGATAGAAATCATTGGATCCAAAATATGCCTCGGTCATCTCTGCAAAAAATTCTTTTTCGTTGGTGATTCCATAATGTTCCCGATGAGTGCCTGGACTGGTGAGAACAGATTGGTACTTTCCACTATCGCGAAATTTTAGCCACGCATCTTTAACTCTAGAATCATCGAAACTGAGTACCTGATCGTGATAGGCATGCGCAAGTTCGTGCAAAACAACCCATGGCATTCTATGATTCTCGTATGGATCTATAAAATCATCCACCGATGGAATGTGGACACACTTCGCTAATTTCTCGTTGTAGCCATTTTCCTTCAACCAAGATACTTCTGGGTGGTATTGCATGCTTTCAAGATCACCATAATTTAAATCCAACTCGATGATGATACTGCGGAGTTTGGAAAGCGCTTTTTCTGGAACAATCGTCACGATGGCAACCAGTCGTGCGTCAAGCAGCTTGAGCGCTTTCTCGCCAATGACAGCGGTTTCACCTTGTAATAAGCGATCATCAACTCGTATGGTCCAACCTTCTAAAATACGGTTAGTGTATAAAGTTGGAAGAGGTTTTTTATCTACAGCAAATGCATGAATCACTGAAAATAGGAGCAGCAAAGTTGTTATTATTTTCATCATTTAATGGTTAGGAATTTGGTTCATGGTGTAATAAGCAACGTCATGCAATAATGGTTGACCACTTAAGTCGCGTACTCCTGGAAGATGCAGTTCATGAACATGACCTCTCACGAGGTGGTTCACAACCAATCGAACATTTAAGCCATCACTACTAACAATAGCAGAACTAACTTTCTGCTCGGCTTGTTCGATCTCCGGGCTACCATAGTCTTCGTGGTAATAGTGGGTGAAAGTTTCTAACGTATAACTTTCAATACTTGATGCAGATTTAGCGTCGACAGGTG
>VFJU01000270.1 GCA_009885905.1 Verrucomicrobiota bacterium | reverse complement strand
CCCCCACGCCGCACGCCACGAGCGGATTAGATTGGTGAACGAGCTTTCGTAAGTCGCCGCCTTTCGCATCGGCGAACAGGCATTGGATTCTCCCTGATACCAAAGCACGCCTTTGATGGAGAAAGCAGTGTAGGGCACGACGGAACCATAGAACAGTCCGCAAGGGCGGTTGCCATCCATTGGACCATAGGGCATTTGCGGTCGTTTGATGTTATTCCGCTCCGCCAAAGGGAGCCCCTTGACCTTTTCCCTCCAGAGCTTCGTCTCCGCTTCGTAAGCTTGCTTTTTCTCAGGAAATACTTTCAAAGCGGCTTCGTATTCAGTCCAGAGCTCCGGACCGCCATCAGACGCCTGCAGCGCCTCCTTGGGCATCCACGCCTCGACCGGCGAGCCTCCCTTGTATGCCGTGAGCAGGCCAATGGGAACGCCTGTGGCCTGCTGGACGTTCTTGGCAAACCAATAACCGACCGCGGTCAGATTCCCAACGGTTGCGGGCGAAGCCACGGACCAGGAACTCATCCCCTCACGCCCACTGAATTTGACTGAAGCCAATGGCGTGTCACTGGACTGCCAGGCGGTGAGTAAAAAGCGGATATGCGGATTGGCTGACTTCGGAATCTCCGTCGCGGCCTGAATGTCCTTTTCTAACGTGAAGGCCATGTTGGACTGGCCTGAGCAAAGCCACACATCGCCGACGAGCACGTTGCTCATGGTCACTGCGTTCTTACCGCGCACGGTCAGCTTCATCGGCTCGCTGCTGGCTTTCATGGATGCCAGCTCCGCCTTCCAGCGGCCTTCTCCTGTCGCAGTCGCGGAGACGCTCTGGCCATTGAACTCCACGGTGACTTTCTCCCCGGCATCAGCGATGCCCCAAACAGGAACCTTCATGCCGCGCTGAAGCACCATGTTGTCACTGAAAACATTGCTCATTTTGACATCGGCGAGCAGTGGTGTCGAAAGCGCCACCGAGCAGCCAAATAAGAATAATAGATATTTCATAAGATACTCGGGTTAGCGCTCGTCCCAAGAGCTTTTCAGCTCGTGGATTTCTGCGGATTTGATCACCGCATCACCAGTGATGGAGATGGATTTATTGTCGAGCTCCGAAATCACCGAGTGAGTCAGAACCGTTTCCCCGTCGTTGACAAAGATCTCGAAGGAACCGCGATCAACGAGAATTCGGAGTTTCACCGAACCATTCCGCAAGGCGTTTGGCATGACGTATTCGGAGATGCCGAGCTTCTTGATTTCCTCCGCGCTCTTCCCGACGGATGCTGCCTTATTCGCCGCGCTTTCCGAACCGATGAAGTGAATGCTTTTCTTCGCCGGGCTGTAGGTCAGCACGCTACCGCGAAGACTCAACACCACATCCTTTTCGCCCTCCGGCTGAAACTCCACGGTGAGGTCAAAGCACTCGGGAGTGATGGCCGCCAACTTGGCATTTGCCTCGGTCGCGCTGAGGTCTTTCGGCAGACTCCACGACTTCGAGCGGAGGCTCTCGATCTCCTTGATCGGCCAGCGGCAGAGTTGATATTCCGTGCCGATCTTGCGCAGCTGCAAGGTCGCCGGAAATGACAGTTGCTCGGTAAAGGGCATCTTCTTCCTGTAGAAGTTGCCTTTGACCAGCCAACCGATGATCACGGTCCGGCCATCGGGACTATTGTTAAAAGTTTGCGCGGCATTCCAATCGCCGAGCTTGTCATTCTTCACGGGTTGTTCGGCCTTGAATTCCTTTCCATCAAACGAACCGACTTCGTAATCCAAGCTTCCGTCATAGATGAGCCACTTCTTCTCTCCGAGTGGTTTTCCTGCTTCATCGAGAACGTTTAACTCGACGAGATCGAAGCACTCGTGTGCCCACTTGCGGGTGATGTCACTTACAGGAGTCCAGTGCTGCAGATCGTCGGAATTGAAGAAGCGGACCTTGCCGCCACTGGCTTCGCCCAGCCATAGGATAGCGACCCATTTCCTGCTCGGCTCATGCCAGAAAATCTTGGGATCGCGCTCGGTACCCTTGGGATCGACTTCCCTGCCCTGGTTGGGAATCACCGGCCCTCCGTCGTTCAGCAACCGGAGGGTGCGCCCTTTGTCGGTGCTGTAGGCGATGGCCTGATGATAGTTTGTTTCCTTGGGCGGCGGTAGCACCCCGAAGCGCGGCCGGTCATCGAGCGCATAGGAATACATGAAGACGAGTGTCTTGGTATCGCCGACCTGTTTTCCAAGTGAGTTGTTGTGATCCACGAGGCCTGTTCCGGAAAATGGGTAACCATTGCCGAACGGCAGAATCTTATGCGGCTGCTGGGTCCAGTGCACCATGTCCGTGCTGATCGCATGACCCCATGTCATATTGCCCCAACCCATTCCGAGCGGATTGTGCTGAAAGAAGAGATGGTATTCCCCGTCGTAATAGACCATCCCATTCGGATCGTTGATCCAGTTCTTCAGGGAGGTGAAATGGAACTTCGGACGGTACGGCTGGTCGTAGCCTACATTCTTGTAGCTGGGGAAGGTTTGGAATTGGTTTTCTTCCGCCGCCTCAGTCTTGCCGATGAGAGAGCAACCAACCAAGGCGAGCCCGAAGAGGTTACTGAGTGCGTTTTTCGTTTGGTTCATAAAGCTCATTTCGCAGTCGAATACTGCAGGGTATTCACGTTTTCCGGCCAGATGGATTTTAGTTTATAAACTTTCATACTTTCCACCGTGCCCTCGGCACCGGCTAAACCCACGCTGATCTTGCCCACGGGCGCGGACATATCTTTGCGGGAACCGATTTTATATACCGATCCGTTTTCCACAAACACCTCCCACGTGGCCCGGTCTAGATACAACCGGAAGTCGATCTTCCCATCGTCTTTGTCGTGCACGATGCACTTGTCTCTTACATTTTGAATAAGCGGGGAGTCCCCGAGTCGCTTTTGCTCGATAAAATAATACAGCGAGGTGGCACCAAACTTGAGTTCAATCGTCCCCTTCTTGGCTTCGGTCTTCACCGAAACCACGACCTCGACCAAAGGCTCTTGGGTATCACAACTCACCGTCTCGGTGCCGCTCAATTTTTTACCTTGCACGGAGAAGAGCTCATTTTCGCGCAGCTTTTCCAATTCCTTCACCGGATTGGCATACATCCGCACTCCGTCATCGGCGGTGCGCAGAGTCAACTCCATCGGCAGTGTAAACCCTTGGTTAAAAGGTAGGTTATCGCCAAAGCCCTGCCGAACCCAGACCATGAAAATTGCCCTGCCGTCGGGCGCATTGCTAAAGCACTGCCCGGCCTTCATGCCGCCGAAGATGCTGCGGCGATATTCCTTCGCGTCGGGCGTGAACTTTTTGCCGTCAAACGCGCCGGTCTGATACTTCGGTGTGGCGTCGATGAGCACCCACTTTTTATTGGCTTTATCACCATCCACCGGGAGCTCTAGAAACTCGGGGCACTCGTGGAAGTCCTGTTTGTCCTCGGGCTGGCGATCTTCCGGGAAGAGCTTTTCGGTCATGGATTGGAACTCCCATTTTTTCAAATCCTGGCTGGTGTAAAACGTCATGTGGCCGGAGATGGCATCGGGATTCAGGCCCATGCGATAGGTGACGATGACCCAGCGCTTCGTCGGCTCATGCCAGAGCAGCTTCGGGTCGCGACCGTAGCTGCCGTTCCATTTCGAGCCCTCGGGCTTGGGATGTACGATCACCGGGTTGATTTCATTCATCACCGTATAATGAAACCCGCCATCCGTTGAGTAGGCGATACCCTCGCCGAACGGACTGTCCGTGTAGGTGGCGACGATGGTCTTTTGGTCGCCCACCTGTTTGCCCAGGGTATTGTTAAAATCCACGGCGGCGCCACCGGAATAGGCATTACCACTTACCATGCTGGGATCGCGCTTGGTTTCTTTACCGCCTTTAGAGCGTAAGGTGCGAGGCGCCTCCCGCCAATGCACAAGATCCTCGCTCACCGCATGACCCCAATACCAGCCACCAAAAAAAGTCTCCGTCGGATTACACTGCCAAGATATATGATACAAGCCGTCGGAATAGACCATACCGTTGGGATCATTATTCCACCCCTGAATTTGACTGAAATGAAACTGCGGGCGCCCGCCCTCTTTATAGATAGGCTGCGTGTGTCGCATTTTATCCGAGATTTCCAACCGGCTGAGAATTTCCGCGCCGCGCTCCGGGGTGAGCGAGCGGTCACTCACCCGTAATACGGCTTCTTTGCCCTTGTATTCATGCAATTCCAAATATGCCCAAAACTGGGCATCCGCGACATTGCGAGGGAAAACGGCATAAACCCGGTGGATCAGCTTATCCCCCACCCAAACTTCCAGCATCCCCGCATCCGCCGATTTACCACTGTTGGGCCGTTTATCCACCGGCATAATCAATAAATTGCCGGATATCTGGATTTTTCGTTCAGCGGGCGCCGGCGGCGCACCTGAGGCCAGGCCAGCCGTCAGCACCAGGGCGCAAAGCCAAGTGTATAGTTTAATCATAGTGTATTTAATTACGCGAGGGACTGGCTTTATTTAGCGGGCATTTCCCAGCTCGACTTCAACTCGTTCAACACTAGCGAACTCACTTTCATCGCCGCGTTGCCTTCGATGCTAATCGTGCGGTTATCAGCGGCCGGAATCGTCACAAAGCTGGCGGCCGACTGGCCGTCGTTTACAAACAATTCCAGCGACGCACGATCGACTAACACGCGCAGCTTGACCGTCCCATCCACCGCCGGAGCCGGAACCGCCCGCAGGGGATTTTCTTTATAGCCCCCCTTCTGCTTGTCGGCTGGCTTTTTAAGAAAGGCGGTTTTTTCCGCTTCGACCCGTGCGTGGTTGGTGAAAGAAAACTCCTGCTTGGCCGCATCATAGTTAATTTTTAAGCCGCGAACATTGAGCACAAAGTTGCCAGCCGCTACGAATGCGAGGCTTAAATCAATCAACTCCGGCGTCAGCGCCGCGAGTTTAGCATTCGCGGCGTCAGCGGTCAGATTATCCAACTTGCTGGTTTTAGTATAAAGGCCGGCAAGTTCTTTGACCGGATTGCGATACATCCGAATCCCATCGGGCGTGGTTCGCAGGGTGACCTCCGCCGGAACTGACAACTGCTGGGTGAACGGCATGCCAGCATCAATAAAAGGATAACCCTCCGCCTTGCTCTGGAACCAGCCGATCTGAATCACCCGGTGATCGGGTGCCTGGTTAAATACCTGAGAGGCGTAATAACAATCGCCGTATTCATACTTTAGTCGTTTGCCGGCCTTATCTTTGTCGCCAAGCCCCACCCATTTCTTGCCATCAAAGTCACCGACCTCATAGGCGGTGCCGGCGTCGGAAATCACCCACTTCATATTCTTGGTATTCCCATCGACCGGCACCCGATACATATTAATACACTCGGCGGATTTTTTCGGAATGTCACAGATTTGCTCCCAGTGCATCAGGTCGGTCGACTTCCATATCCGCACGGCGGCATTGGGGCCGCCAACCTGCATGATCATCTGGTAGGATTTGGACTCGGGCAAGTAAACCATATGGGGATCACGCTGAGCCGGGTCGAAGCCCACCAGATGCTCGATAATGGGTTTGCCGCCGTTAATCAACGTCCAAGTCCGCCCCCGGTCGATACTATAGGCACCGGCTTGAAAAAAGGCCGCTTTTTTATCTTCGCCCGCGTGGGTGGCGGTATACATGGCGAAAAGGGTTTTAACGTCACCTTTTTGTTTGCCGAGAGCGTTGTGCTCATCGATCACCGCCGAGCCTGACCAAATGGCGTGATCATTGCCCTTTTCCCACATCACATTTTTATAGGGGTTGAGCGCATGGGGGAGCTGGGTCCAGTGCATCAGATCCTTGCTCACGGCCTGTCCCCAGGATTTCGCGCCGCTCGCATTGCCTTTGGCAAAGTGTTGGAAGGCCATAAGCCATTCCCCATCATAATAAACCATGCCGTTCGGATCATTCAGCCAGCCGACGCGAGAGGTGAAGTGGAACTGCGGGCGCAGGGATTGATCATAGGGTACGCTGGCGTAGAGCGGGAACGTATCATACGTGGG
>VFJU01000297.1 GCA_009885905.1 Verrucomicrobiota bacterium | reverse complement strand
CTGTCAGGCGAGGTGGCGAGTCAGATCATCCGGCAGCACCTTGAGTCACCCGCGATGTGGGCGATTTTTCCACTGCAGGACATATTGGCGGTCGATGAGACCCTACGTCATCCCGACCCCGAGGCAGAGCGTATCAACGTACCTGCGATCATGCCGTTTTATTGGCGGTATCGGATGCATTTGGATCTCGAGGAACTTTCGGATGCGGATGATTTCAATCGCAAGTTGAAACACATGATCTTGGCAGCGGGTCGCTGAGCAGGGAAATTTCCTGCGGGATGCCTTGACCCCGCTAGGGGGAGAAGAATAGTTTCCCGCCGAGTTCCACCCGAACAATTATTGCGCGTTTTTTTGCCGTCACCATGAACATTCACGAATACCAAGCCAAAGAGCTTTTCGACCGTTTCCAAGTTCCCAGTCCGCGTGGAGCGGTTGCAAGTACACCAGAAGAAGCCGCTGCGGCCGCACGCCAATTCAGCGGTGCAAAGTTGGTGATCAAGGCGCAAGTTCACGCTGGCGGCCGTGGCAAGGGGCATTTCAGAAATGGTTTCCAAGGCGGGGTTCATCTTATCGAGTCACCTGAGCAAGCATCTGAGTTTGCCGGCAAGATGCTCAACGAGACACTCGTCACCATCCAAACGGGTGAGGCAGGAAAACTTGTTAGCAAAGTGATGATCGCCGAAGCGGTTGACATCACTCATGAGTATTACCTAGCAATTTTGATGGATCGCGCCACCTGCCGTCCGGTCATTGTCGTTTCCACGGAAGGCGGCATGAGCATCGAGGATGTCGCGCACAACAGCCCGGAAAAGATTGTCCGCCAGTTTGTCCATCCGCTGATTGGTCTTCAGGCATACGAAGTGCGCAAGCTCACCGCGGCACTGAATTTATCTGGCGACATTGCCAAGCAATTCGCTAAGATGTTAGGTAATCTCTATAAGCTTTTCATCTCGTGCGATTGTTCGATGTTAGAAATTAATCCTCTCGTAACTACTCCAGACGGTCGCGTGCTGGCGCTCGATGCCAAGTTTGGCTTTGACGACAACGCACTCTATCGCCACCCAGACATTGTCGCGATGCGTGACAAGTCCGAGGAAGATCCACGTGAAGTCGCGGCCTCCGAGTTTGATCTCAATTACATCGGTCTTGATGGAAACATTGCCTGTCTTGTCAATGGAGCAGGTCTTGCGATGGCGACCATGGACATCATTAAGCACTTTGGTGGTGATCCCGCGAATTTCTTGGACGTTGGCGGCGGCGCTTCCAAAGAGCAGGTGACCGCAGCATTCAAGATCATCCTCAGTGATCCGAATGTGAAGGGAATCCTCATCAATATTTTTGGAGGTATCATGGATTGTAACATCATTGCAGAAGGAGTGATCGCTGCGGCCAAAGAAACCGGCTTACCCATTCCGCTTGTTGTTAGGCTTGAAGGTAACAATGTCGAACTGGGTAAAGCCACTCTCGCTGCGTCTGGGCTTAATATTGTCACTGCCGACGACATGGCTGACGGAGCAAAGAAAATCGTTGCTGCGGTTTCCTGATCACCGAACATTTAAATCTAGCAAAATTTCCCATGTCCATCCTCATTGACGAAAACACTAAGGTCCTGATTCAAGGAATCACCGGCAGCTTCGGCGCCCGCCATGCAGCGCTCTCACTTGCTTATGGCACACAAGTTGTTGCCGGCGTTACTCCCGGAAAAGGCGGACAAAAATTTGAAAACACCGTGCCTATTTTCAATACGGTTAGCCAAGCCGTAAATGAAACAGGGGCGACGGCTTCGGCGATTTTTGTGCCGCCGCCTTTTGCCGCAGATGCAATCCTTGAAGCTGCGGATGCCGGCATAGAACTCATCGTTTGCATCACGGAGGGAATCCCCGTCATGGACATGATGCGGGTGAAGGAGGCTTTACGCGGTTCAAATTCTCGTCTTCTCGGACCGAATTGCCCGGGCATTGTCACTCCGGGACGCGGTGAGAAATCACACGGAGGATGCCGTATTGGCATCGCGCCCGGATACATCCACAAGCGTGGCAACGTCGGCGTCGTTTCCCGCTCTGGCACGCTCACCTATGAGGCGGTCTTTCAACTCACCCAACTGGGATATGGTCAGAGCACTTGTGTCGGCATCGGTGGCGATCCGATCAATGGCACCAACCATCTTGAAGTGTTAGAAATGTTCAATAATGATCCCGAGACGGAAGCTATCATCATGATCGGAGAAATCGGCGGCAATGCAGAGGTGGACGCTGCACGATGGGCCATGAAAAATTGTAAGAAACCGATCGCGGGATTCATTGCTGGAGCCACCGCGCCTCCGGGTCGCCGCATGGGACATGCTGGTGCGATTGTCGGTGGCGAAGAAGACACGGCCCAAGCTAAAAAGCGTATTCTAGCAGAATGTGGTATTGCAGTTTCTGAGACTCCGTCAGACATGGCGAAGACATTGCTTGAGTGTTGGGGTAAATAACCAACATCATCGGAAACAGTTAGTCATTCGCTAGTTTCTCTGTGATTCTCAGTCCGAAAGCGATATTTTCGCTTACGTTAAGATGGGGAAATAGCTCGTAGTTCTGGAACACGGTGTTAACGGGTCGTCGTTCTGGAGGGAGGTCGGTGATGTCCCTCTCATCCTGTAGAACTCGGCCTTCGTCTGGCCTTTCAAATTCAGCTGCAATCCGAAGTAAAGTGGTCTTGCCACAGCCGGATGAACCCAGTCACGAGTAAACCATGCCATGCTTGATTTCAAGTGTGACGCGATCGACGGCAGTGAAATCTCCGAAACGATTGGTGATATTTTCAAATCGAAGAATGCCTTGCATCTTCGTGTTGCCGATCGTTTGCGGTAATTTAGCGAAAGATCAAGCCGGCGAAGCGATTACAATGGCGAGGTCTGCAGTTGAACTATGGTTCTAGAAGTAGGCTGAAGTTTCTATATGCGGTACGATTGATCTGATTCGTATGGGGAAAGGTGATTCATTTTCCCTTGCGCGGGTAAACTTACGAGGCGAAAACAAAGGAGCAATGTTGTCTTCAATTTTGGTTCAACCAGTGATCACTTTTTTGGTGGGGGCGGTTCTGGCATTAATTTGCGTGATTCTTTTCCTGAATTTTAACGTCTTGCCAAATCAATCGGCTGACGACTTGGCCTCTTACCGTGCGGGCATGGACAAGGTTGTTCCAAGTGGATTGGTTGCGGGTGGCCCTGGCGAGAAGGCCGCGCTCAAACGGTTCACAGGTTTTTTGAAAGGTCTAGATGATGCCAAGT
>VFJU01000219.1 GCA_009885905.1 Verrucomicrobiota bacterium | reverse complement strand
GGTTTACCAAAATGGATCAAACTTGAAATTCATCCGGATCCAACCTACCTACTTCCTGATCCAATCGAAACCCTCAAAGCCGCGGAAATTCTTGTGAAGGAGGGTTTCACCGTTTTGCCTTACATCAATGCCGACCCCGTTCTTGCTAAGCGTTTACAAGAAGTTGGCACTGCGACCGTGATGCCGCTGGGTGCACCTATCGGTTCTAACCGTGGTCTGGTCACTCGTGATCAAATTCGCATCATCATCGAGCAGGCCATTGTGCCTGTGATCGTCGACGCCGGTTTAGGCGCTCCGAGTCACGCTGCAGAGGCGATGGAACTTGGCGCCGACGCCGTGCTGATCAACACGGCCATTGCCATCGCTAGCGATCCTATGCGTATGGCCAACGCATTCAAACTTGCCGTGCAAGCTGGGCGTGAGGCATACGAACTAGGACTACCTGAGCCATCGGATCATGCACAAGCGACGAGTCCTCTAACTGGATTTCTTGGTTGATGCATCTTTAAGCATCAATACTCTTCTTCTTCATCATCACCAGGTACTGGTGGAATAATATCTTCGCGCATGAGTAGGCGTATGAGATCAAGATCACCTAACAAATCTTTGGGCGTGTCACGGACGATGGCTACGTAGGGTGTAATTCTGTCTAATTCGGCAATGGCACAGTGGACCATTGAGGAAATAATGTCGCTGTCGAATTTTTCACGTTCGAAAAGATTGGTGGTACGGAAAACAAGGTAGGCTCGGTCCAAATCATATTCGAAACCGCCGAGGGTGAGTTGTTTGTTTGCACGAGCTAAAAGTTCGAGCACGGGTGCCAAGTGTACTGCATCCAGAACCATCGGCGATTCAGAGACGATAACCAACGCGTTGAGATGGGAAAATGCTTGGGCTATTAGATCGACCCGTGTGTGGTGGGCATCAAAACTCGCGCGGAGTACATCACGACCTTCGACGAGTTCGCAATGCCAGCCGTTCTGGCCAAAAGTTTCTTCAACCGTGAGGATTTGTCGGGAATAGGGACGCATGTGAATTTAATCGTTTGAGGCAGCAGGAGATAGCCGTCCGAGCACTGCTTTGGCAAGCAAGGTCCTGCGGTCAGCGCGAATCGGCCCAAGTGAAAGGTGAATTCCAGAGGTTTTCTCTAGGTCGTGGTGCAAGGTAAGTCGTGTACATTTATGATTCACCTCGGCGTGATTCACCTCCTGCCAAAGCACCATATGCATGGTTTGTGACGGGCGAAAAAATGGGAAGATCTCAATTCCAATCGGTGTAAGAATCAAATACGCGTGGCGTGTCAAATTTATTGCCAATCGAACACATAGGCCAGACACCGTAAGTGGCAGCAATGCCCAAGCCGGATGAGGTAGTCGCGGATTAATGTCGCGATAAATTGACGTTACCAGCAGTGTTATCGCTGTGGCAGCTAACACGGCCGCAACTAACCAAAACACAGTGGCTTGACCGGAGCGGGTGAATCTTAGCTCTTTCTCGGGGGACTTAATTTTTCCTGCCATCGCGAGTGCTCAACCAACCATGGCTCTCACGGCAGACTCCGCTGCCTTGAGCTCTTGCTCAAAAACAGTTAGGTCAAAGCCTTTTTCTTCCAAAACTGATGGGCTTTCATAAGCTCCGATCAAGGCAACAATACGCTCCAATCCAAATAGTGATGCACCGCCTTTGCATCGGTGAAGATCGTCACGAAGATGGTTGAAATTGCCCGTTTCGATAAACGAATGCCAATCTGAGTACTGTTGCCAGGTTTCAAAAAAATAATCGGCCGCCAAAACTCGCATCGCGGGCAAATCTCCGTGAGCCATCTTGAGAAAGTTGACTGTATTGAGTACTGCTGGATCGCTTTGCATTACGGGAATATGATTCAATAACGGGTGTGCAGATGAAGCAAAAAATCACGTAGTGTTCAAATGATTATCCGTAGCTGCTTTAGCACGACGGAATTCCTCTTCAAGTCGGTCGGCGAGATCGTGGTGGTCAGTCGCGCGTGCGAGCTCCAAGCGCAGCCGCAGTGTGTCCAAATGATTCAGTTCGTTCTGACTCATCGCACCGATCAAGTTAGCAGTAGATAAATAATCGCCGATTGCGAAAGCACCTTCCGCTTGTGTAAGCAGTGATGGAGCTTCGCCAATGAGAGGCTTTTCATGATAGATGGCCCATCTGGAATTTTCAGGCAATTCCTGGGATAGTTGTGACCCTGTAACTTGGTCTAGGTAGACGAGTTCGTCCCCATCTTTATGTTGTCGCCAGTGGTTCAGAGTAATAACGATCAATAAACCCAGCAACGAAAAGGATGCTTCCATAAAAAACGGCGTGGTCATGATCCCGATCATCGTGCCGATCCATTCTCCAAAAAGACCTGGCAGCAGACGCCAACTGATCAATGTGACTGGAACCATGACCGTCAAGGCGATCAAAATGCTCACGCCAATGACCACCTGTTTCACTCGCTCGTCTCTGCTGCGTATCATTGTCGATTGAAATTTAGTCTTATTCTGGTAAAAAACCCAAACATCTTAATTTAATAATACTTAATAAAACTTGATTAGTTTGATAAGTTAATGAATTTTGTTGCCGATGGTTGCTTGTTTCAAATTAAAAGTGTTGATACTTGGATTACTTTTAGTGTCGCCGGCGGTTGGTTTCTGGAGTTACCAGAGCGGTAGATCATCGGATTTGATAGGAAGTACGGGTGCAGTCGTAGCATCCGAGACAGTTTTTGACTCGGAACCATCCTTGGAAATTCCTGTCCAAGTGATTCGCTGTGGTAAGACTCCTGAGTGGGTTTACGTGCAAATCTCACCACAAGCCGTGCCCGAGCCTGGAACATTATCTCTGTTGGGTATCGGGGCGATTCTGCTGATGACTCGGCGCCAGCGACCATGATTGAATCGCGCACATTTGGATTGGTTGTTTTTGTCAACTTGCAGATGATTCGGCGATTTCTTTTTGCTCTTGGCTCATGGCTACAGCCTCATTAAATCCCGCCATGCGGCTTTTTGATACCTTAACTCGGACGGATCACGATCTCCGACCTATCGACGGATCCACGTTTCGTTTTTATTGCTGCGGCCCAACGGTTTACGGTCCCGCGCACATTGGAAATTTTCGTACGTTTGTCCTTCAGGATGTCTTGCGTAGAACATTGGAAACTGGAGGAACCCGTACGCTTCATGTTAGAAATATTACCGATGTCGATGACAAAACGATCCGCGATTCCCAAAGCGCAGGCAAATCACTCAAAGATTTCACAAACGATTGGACTGAGAAATTTCATGAGGACTGTGAAAAAATAGGATTGCTGCAGCCTCACATCGAGCCCGGTGCTGTGGACCACATTCCGCAGCAAATTGCCATGATTGCGACGCTTGTCGAGAAATGTCATGCGTACGCGTCCGACGATGGCTCGGTCTATTTCAAGATTGCTTCTTTTCCTAGTTACGGTCGGCTATCACACCTTGAAGAGAGAGAACTCGATCTCGGAAAAACTCAAAATACCCGATCTAATTCTGACGAGTATGAGAAGGATAATCTATCGGACTTTGTGCTTTGGAAGGGGCGTAAAGCAGACGATGGAGATAATTTCTGGTTATCCCCATGGGGAGAAGGGCGCCCAGGCTGGCATTTAGAATGTTCCGCGATGATTCAGGAATACCTTGGCAATTCATTTGACCTCCACTCGGGCGGTGTTGACCTCGTTTTTCCTCATCACGAAAATGAAATTGCTCAGAGCGAATGTGCCTGCGGTGGCGGGTTTGCTGCACATTGGTTCCACATCACTCATTTGCTCGTCGATGGTGGGAAAATGTCTAAATCACGCGGTAATCTTTACACGCTGGGAGATCTAGCGGCACTGGGCTACACGGCAATGGAAGTACGCTATGTTTTGATCGGTGCCCATTACCGGAAACAACTCAACTTCACTCTCGATTCTCTATCAGGTGCTCGTGAGGCTCTTGCCAAGCTTGCCAAAGGCGCGCGCCAACTTGCTGCGAAAATTGAACCCGGCACTCGGATCAGCGTGGCGGATTTCGGTCCTTTTCAAGTCGCGTGGGACAGTCTCAATCACGATCTCAATACCCCGGCAGCACTTGGGGGAATATTCACTGGGCTGAGAGAGGCGGCAAACATGACTGGGGAAGAGGCCGCCTCCGCGCTTGCTGGTTTCAATCGATTGCTGCGGGCACTTGGTATTACTCTTCCTGCAGAAGTTGTGAATGATACAATTATTATTCCTGATCACGTCCGAGCTCTAGCAGAAGCTCGCTGGGAGGCACGCAGCATGAAAAAATGGCAGGAATCAGACACGCTCCGTGATCAACTTGCCGAACAAGGGTGGTTCATCAAAGATGGTAAGGATGGATATGAACTCGAATCCAATGCTTGATAGATTGGGCTTATCTTTAGAGGTAAGATAAACTAACAGAATTCAGCCGCGGTCTCGATCGCATGACGAGTAATCCGAGTAATCTCGCTCCACTTTTTTTCATTTATCAACTTTTTGTCTACCATCCAAGAACCTCCGATCGCTGCTACGATAGGAAGTTTGAGGTAGCTCCTTATGTTTTCAGAGGTGACTCCGCCCGTGGGAATGAATTTCACTCCGGTGTGTCCATAGGGCCCAGAAAGAGCCTTGAGCATATCCACACCGCCAGCAACTTCAGCGGGGAAAAACTTAAGCAGTTTGCATCCGAGTGCGAGCGCCATTTCCACATCGCTAGGCGTCATGACGCCAGGTGAAAATTGCAATCCAATCTTGTTTGCAGCGGAGATAATGTTTGGGTTAAGCCCAGGTGCTAGTCCGAATACCGCACCGGCATCCTTGGCGCGTTGGACTTGCTTCTTTTCAAGCAATGTGCCTGCTCCTAACAAAATTTCAGGGAATCGCGTAGCAATGCGGCGAATTGATTCTTCCGCGGCTTCTGTCCGAAAAGTGATTTCCATGATATCGAGACCGCCCGCAAGAAGTGCCTCTGCGAGAGGCTCAGCGAATTCGGCATGGTCAAGCACCACAACTGGTACGATGCGTTTGGTAAGAATTCGGTTAATCATAAGTATTGAGCCTGAGTAGAGTTTAGAAAGTGACAAAGAAATACCAATTACAAACCATAAATCCTAACAACGTTGTCGTTGAGAATAGCATTGGATTCGTCGGAAGAAAGTCGTGAGACAAATCCACGAACCATGTCTGCCCATTTTTGATAAGAATCAATCCTTAACAAGCAAACCGGCCAATCACTGCCAAACATGAGCCGATCAGACCCAAATATTTCGAGGGTTTCATCGAAATAAGCGCGAAGTGTTGGTTCATCGATTTCAGCGTCGACTACCTCATTCACCAAGCCTGATATTTTCACACCGAGGATATTGTCACGCTTGGCGAGTTCGGTCATTCCAGCTTTCCAAGCCGGGTTGATTTTGCCGTTGTGGATTTCTGGCTTGGCCAAGTGATCGATGATGATGCCGAGATCTGCTTGGCGATCGACCAGTTTAAGCGCAACTGAAAGCTGCCTTTGAAAGACGAGTAGATCGTAGCGGAGGTCTAAATCGGGAAGAAGTGAGAGCCCGCGATGAAAATCATCGCTAAGAAAAAAAGTATCCGGTTCATTTTGTAAAACATGTCGAACGCCTCTAAACTTCGGACACGCCGCAAGGTGACTGAGAGTATGGCTAACGTCATACTCCATCAATGGCGCCCAGCCAATAACTCCAGCAATCATATCCGATTGATTCGCGAGATTCAGCAGCCATTTGGATTCCGCAAGGGTTTGCCTAGCCTGGACTACTACAGTCCCTGAGACTTTTGCTGAGTATGTCTCATTTTCTAATTGTTCAAGTAGATGATCTTTTGCCAGCGGTGAATCGTCTGGTATCCAATCATATTCCGCATTGTTATATTTCCAAAGGTGGTGGTGAGAATCAATCATATGAAGAGCGGTTTCATGTGACGCTCTAATAAGTTTTCAGTAACATTTTTATCGATAATTTCCGAATTATCGTGAAGTGCTTGGATGTAAGTATCACCAAATTCAGCAGCAATTTTGAACCCAACATGAAGCAATTGGCGTAGATCTGGGTTGTAGCTCGGATTTGTTGGGATGTGACGAAGGGCATCCGTGAATTGGATGCTAGTCCAACTATCAACTACTTCCACAGCAGGAAGATTTGAGTCGTTAATATTGATGACCGTTGCGTATGGTTCGCAAAGGGCTTCTTTTTTCTCAAGCGCCTTTGCATAGATCTTTTTAGCAAGAGCGAGTCCAGCGCCGCCTGACTCTGCAAGTCCTATAATTTCTTCTAACCAATTCGTTCCCGCAGTTTTAATATGCAGACCTGCACCAGTACGCTGAAGCGCCTTTTTTATGTATGGATAGATCGAAAACTTATCCGATCCGGAGTGGACAGAAAGTTTGAGTGTTGATGGTAGGCTATAAGCTTTTATTGCATGCGCAATCACTGCAAGATCGTCGTTGAATTCCTTTTCAAATTGAATTGGATCTCCCACGTAGTCGACGCCTTTATTGAAGCGTCCCGTAAACTTAGGTGCGATAGTTTGGATCGGAATTCCTTGATCTGCGATGGCAGCAAGAATGATTAGTAGCTCGGAGGGTGTCTGCGGGCTGTCGGTCTCATCCATAGAGACCTCTGTGACAAAGTTGTCGATATCCCCCTTGGCACTGACGATGTGTCGGTAGATCGCTGCAGCTTTCTGAGTTGCCTTTAGAAATTGGTTAGCTGTTTTCTCGACCGCTGCACGATCGATTTCAAAAGCCTGGGCGATTCCCTCAATCCAGACGGTTCCTATCAACTCGGGATGATTTGCAATGAATGTCGCCACATCTGCTGGGTCAGCGGATTCTCCAATGTCGTCAGCTACGTCGAGTGTGAAGAAATCACAGGGTGCGACAAAGCGATCTACGGTGTTAAGATTGATATGGTCTGCATCTAACATGTATTCACCAGCCCATTTCATGTCAACCACTGCTGTGTCGGCGGCTTGGCGGGTCTGGATTGGTTCTGAACCAATGATGTTGTGTTCGCGATTTGATTTGTTCCATACCGGAGTGATGTCGATGCCGAGTTTCTTTGCGCCAATAAAGGCTGCGAGCTGGGCGTGTGCGCCTTGGGCAAATCGATCACCGACTCCGAAAGTGTATTTTGGACAGATTTTCATGTTTGTATTATGGTTTTTGAGTAATCGATTTTTTGATAGTGAAATCAGTGATTATCGAACTTCGATCATGGCCTTGATGGCTCCAAGTGTAGGATCGGTGAACTTCGCAAACTCTGTTGGGACTTCTTCAAACGAGATTCGATGTGTAATCCAGAAACTAGTGTTAATTTTGCCTTTGCGGATCATTTGGATGATACGTTCAAAATCCTCTGGCATCGCATTGCGTGAGGCTAACAGCGTGATTTCGCGACGATGAAAAATAGCGGCGTGCGGGAAGGTAAGATCGGAGGTGGTGATACCAACGTAGACCACGCGTCCTGTAAACGCAGCATAGTCAAAACATGTCGACATTGATTTGAAATTACCTGTGGCGTCGATAACAACATCGGCAAGTACTCCTCCGGTAATTTTTTCGAGTTCTATCAAATGTGAGCCATCGGATTGAAAAGTGATTGTGTGCTGGATGCCGAGGTTTTTCTTGCAGAATTCTAAACGACTTTTTGTCACATCCATCACGATCGATTTAACGTCCATCAGTTTAAGGAATTCCAAACAAGCGAGACCAATCGGACCAGCACCGATAACGAGTACTGATTCGCCGGGTTGCGGATTTGCTCGTTGGACAGCGTGACATCCGATGGCCAACGTCTCAACCAGTGCAAGCTCGTCGTAGCTGAGATCGTTACCTGCGTGAAGCTTGCGGGCCGGCACAGCAAAGACACCCTTACGCAGACCGCCGTCGTTGTGGACGCCGATGACCTGCACATCTGGACAGCAGTTCTGAGCACCCTTCTGCGAAGTCCTTGTTGTGGGATTGTTGACATATGGCTCAAGTGAACACTTGTCTCCAATCCTAACATTTTTTACGTCATCTGCTACGGCGACGACTTCTAACCCGAGTTCGTGACCCGGTGTGCGGGGGTAGGCAAAGAATGGAAATTTTCCTAAATAGCATGCGATGTCGGTGCCACAAATGCCCATACGATGTGTGCGGACCAGTGCCTCGCCAGGACCAGGATTCGACGGTTCAGTGAGGTTAACGAGCGCAATCTGCTGTGGTGCGGTGAATTGAATCGCTTGCATCAGTTGTTTTCAGGTAAGCCTTCAAGATGTCCGAGGTTTTTGACAGGAACAAAGAGTGCGAGGACTTCTGCTAGCAGTTCTCGGTCGATCGGTTCTTCTAACCACTCAGACCATTTGCGAATGTTGGCTGGGTTTGCAGACCCTGCGATAGTAGTGGTGAGGCATGGATTTTCACAAGAAAACTGTAAGGCAAGTTGGGCGATATCGACGCCTCGGTCTGCACAGAGCTTGGCGGCAGCGCGCGCTGCGGCTTTGACGGGTTCCGGCTCCTTGAGCCAAGCTGGAAGTTCTGAATTTGTTAACAGTCGTGCAGAAAATGGTCCCGCGTTGATCGCTCCAATTTTTTTTGCGATGAGGCGCGGAAGCAGTTCGTCGACATAGGTCGTGTTTTGTAGGGTGTATCGATTATAGGAAAGAACGCAGTCGATATGGTCTTCTACGTGATCGAGTACAGTGTTGAAAGTTTTGAGAGGATAACACGAAAACCCAACGGCTCGTACTTTACCTTGTTTTTTAAGCTCAAGAACAGCAGGGAGAGTTTCCTGCCATATTTGTTCTAGCGGGACAAACTCGACGTCATGCAGTAGCAAAACATCGAGGTAATCAGTACCAAGACGCTTGAGAGAAACGTGGACAGACTCAGCCACGCGCTTAGCGGAGAAATCAAAATGAATATCGGAGTAGCGACCGAGTTTGCTGCCTAACAAGTATTTCTCTCGCGGAATACCCTTGAGCCCGATGCCTAGCAGAATTTCGGACATTCCTCGACCGTAGAATGGTGAGGTATCAATAAAATTCATGCCCAACTCAATGGCGGTTTGGGTCGAAAGCATTGCTTCTTCAAGCGTGATCGATCTGAATTCCGCTCCGAGTGAGGAGGCGCCGAATGATAGAATTGGCAGTTCAATACCGGTGTTTCCAAGAATGCGTTTTTTCATGTTAGCTAAGTGCGCGAATGGTTGCGATTGTCTGTCTCGCTGCAGATTCTGGATCAGGTAATGGAAAAATTTCAGCTGACAAGTAGCCAGAATATTGAATTTCGAAAAGTGCTTCTATCACAGGTGCAGCGGGGGTGTGACCGTAGCCCATCGCTTGACGGTTAGAATCGGCGAAGTGGACATGGCCGATGTGTTTTCCTGCCTTACGAATTGCTGCTGGTATGTCTTTTTCCTCGATATTCATGTGAAAAAGATCTGCTAGAAGAAAGACATTTTCTAATTGGTGTTGTTTGAGAAATTCTACTGCATCATCGAGACGATTGAAAAGATTCGTTTCGTAGCGATTGAGTGGTTCGTAGATGAAAGTCACGCCATGGACTGCTGCGCGTTCACCGCAGCGACGGAGACC
>VFJU01000451.1 GCA_009885905.1 Verrucomicrobiota bacterium | reverse complement strand
AGAGAATTTCCTGAATCTATAGTAAGGGGCAGGGGATTCGTACTCTCTTGAATGTCCCGCTAATTTTTTCGTCGAATTTTTATCGCTTGTGCAATTCGTTTTTTTCTTTGTTTTTTTGGTTGTTTCTGGTTACGGGGTTGACTTGTTTCGCAAGACTCGGAACGTTAAGTCCACATGTCTACTCTCTCTGAACTGCTCAACCTCTCGCACGGCCTCGGTCGGGAGGAGAGGAAACTCGCAATCCTTGGTGAGGGAAATACTTCGGCTCGGATTTCAGACCAAACATTCGTCGTTAAAGCCTCCGGTTCCAATCTCGCGACACTCAGCGAGTCCGGGGTTTCCGAGTGTGCGTTTGAAAAAATTCTACCTTTGCTTGCTGCGGGTGAAATGAGCGATTTGGCCGTCGATGAAGCGCTCTTTGATGCACGGGTTTCTTCGTCTGCGAAGAAGCCCTCGGTTGAGGCGATCTTTCACGGTTATTTGCTCACCTTGCCTGGGGTGAATTTTGTCGGACACACCCATCCCATCGCGGTGAACGGACTGCTCTGCTCCAAGCACGCTCACGCCTTCGCAAAACGTCGGTTATTTCCTGACGAGATCGTCTGTTGCGGTGTCGAGAGCGTGTTCGTGCCCTACACGGATCCGGGTCTAAAACTCTCACAGGCCATTAAGCTCGCGGTAGAGGAATTTATCGCACGACTGTCTCGCCCGCCGCGCGTGATTCTCCTGGAAAACCACGGCCTGATCGCCCTCGGGGCCACTCCAGAAGCGGTGCTGGCCGCCACCTTGATGGCAGTGAAGGCCGGTGAAATTTTTGCAATCGCCGCCGCCATCTCTGGTGAACCTCAATACCTAACACCTGATCAGGTCACCCGTATCGCTGGTCGTCCTGATGAACATTACCGCCAACAAGCTCTTGGAATCTAACTCATAAAACTAATATCATGTCCAACTACCATCACGTCAATTTTCTTTGGGACGACGCGAAAGCTGCATCTCTCGACCCAGTTGGCCGTTTGATTTACCGATCAAACTTACTCGGCAGCGACCAACGCATCACCAACACCGGAGGAGGGAATACCTCAGCAAAAATCATAGAGAATGATCCACTCACCGGTCAGCCTGTTGAGGTTCTATGGGTCAAAGGTTCTGGTGGTGATTTACGCACCAGCACCCGTGAAAATTTCTCATCGCTCTATCAGGAAAAGTTGCTTGGACTCCAAGGGATCTACGCATCTCGCGATGACAAGGGCCTCAAATCGCAGGCGGAAGATGATATGGTGGGAATGTTCTCCCACGCCACATTCAATCTCAACCCACGGGCTTCTTCTATCGACACCACGCTTCATAGTTTTCTATCAGGCAAACATGTCGATCATATGCACCCTAACGCGATCATCGCCATCGCCGCATCAAAAAACCGTGAGCAGCTCACTCAGGAAATCTTTGGCGGTGAGATGGCCTATGTGCCATGGATGCGCCCAGGGTTCGAGCTTGGCTTGGCAATGCAGGAAATCGCTAACAAGCAACCGAATGTTAAGGCAATCATGATGGGTCAGCATGGTTTTATCTCATGGGATGATGATGAGAAAATCTGCTATGCACACACTTTGGATTTCATCGAAAAAGCAGCCAACTACATTGAAGCAAAATATGCGGCCAATGGCGGTGATGCGTCTGCCTTTGGCGGACAAAAATACGCGAGCCTCGAACCTGCCAAACGCAGTGAAATCTTTGCGAAAATCTTGCCATGGTTACGCGGCCAAGTCTCCAAAGAAAAGCGCTTCATCGGTACGGTTCAGGATGACGAAAAAATCCTCCGTTTCGTGAATTCGCGCGACGCTGCTCGCCTCGCGGAACTCGGCACCAGTTGCCCAGATCATTTTCTTCGCACCAAGATAAAGCCGCTTTATGTCGATTGGAATCCACAGAATGAGGATGCGGCAGCTTTGAAGTTAAAATTGGCCGCAGGTCTCGAATCTTACCGCGAAGATTATTCCACATACTATGGAATTTGCAAACATGCCAACTCGCCTGCGCAGCGGGATCCGAACCCTACGGTGGTCCTTATTCCTGGCATCGGTATGATTGCATGGGGCAAGGATAAGTCGGAGAGTCGAGTCACCGCTGAGTTTTACAATTGCGCTGTCGAGGTGATGCGTGGAGCCGAAGCGATCGACACCTACGTTTCTCTCCCGCAACAAGAAGCTTTTGACATCGAATATTGGCTGTTAGAAGAAGCGAAGCTTCAAAGGATGCCTGCGGAAAAGGAACTTGCGCGCCAAGTAATTATCGTGATAGGCGCCGGATCCGGCATCGGCAAAGAAACCGCCCATCGACTCGTCAAAGAAGGTGCTCAAATCGTCTGCGTAGACATGAACGAGGCGGCAGCGCAGGCTACCGCTAAAGAAATTACCGACAAATACGGCGTTGGAATCGGTGTCGCAGGCACAGGTCTTTCTAACTGTGGTCTTGCAATCGGCCTTGTTGCCAATATCACCGACCGTGCGAGCATCCGTAAGATGCTTGATGAAGTGGCTATTGCATACGGTGGATTCGACTCGATCTGTGTCACGGCCGGGGTGTTCGTACCAAGCGATACAAGTGGTCATATCCCTGACGACAAGTGGGCGCTAACCTTCAGCATTAACGTCACTGGCAGTTATTTTGTTGCAGACGAGGCTT
>VFJU01000498.1 GCA_009885905.1 Verrucomicrobiota bacterium | reverse complement strand
TAACGACCTTGCTGGCTGACCCAATGGTCGCTTTTCCCACAGCTCAGTTCTGAGAGAGGAAATCTCAGCATTTTTTTCTCTCAGCTCATTTCTGAGAGAGGAAATCTCAGCATTGGAGGAATCCTTATTGGAGGAATCCTTACAAGAAAAAAGCATACAAGGAAGAATGGCACCCAATACGATTACTTTTTGCGATGATGGAATTTTGAAGTTCATGGCTATGTTGTTAGCGCTAAATTTACGAGATCAACGTCATTTCAATCGGCTTGCCTTGGCCACCCAAGCAGTCCGGGAATTTCTTTCATTCTCCCCGCCATATTCCCAGTCCAACCGAGACCGCCTTCCTCATAGGTGAACCAGCCAAAGATCACCAGCAGTGGCAGCGGTAAAAGAAAAAGCACGATGCGGCCCTTGCCGCGAAAAACAAGAACGAGCAACACTAGGAGATAACCGACGCAAGCGGCACGAGCGACTTGCGGTAATAGCATATTGAAACTAGAGGTTTCGACGACCGCTGGGACCTCATCTACTGGGGCCTCATCTACGTGGACTTCCGCTTGCTTTAAGGCCTTGGTTTTCTCATACTCGGTAAGCTTCACCCATTTCCCTGCTATATAAACTTCTCCCGCCTGATAATTTTTCAAGTAGTCGCTCATTTGATCCAAACGAGCCTTTAGCATGACTCCGGCGGCGGGATATTTCGCGGCGAAGGCCGAGAGCTTGTCGAAGTCGATCCTCAAGTCCGATTCGCTTTTCCCGCTTAACTCCGTCAGGGATCCCGGAATGAAGATCGAGTCGAAGGGTTGGTGTCTCTCAAAGCTCATCCTGCGATTGCCTTGATAGAACCATGTGACGGGACCCATATACTTCATGCTCGTAAAATAGAACGCCCGGGCGCTGGCATCCTTGTGGAACGAATGTTCCTTCCATGTGACGATGCCGGGCTCCGCCTTCGCCGCGCCGAGAGTGGCGGCAAAAAACCCGAGAAGAACGATTCGCAGGACAAAGCAGTTAGAAGCTATTCGCTTGGACATGGAATAATACTCCTCATGGGGCGCAATCCGGTCAAGTCTTTCCGAGATCCGCTTGATCCGTATGCATTGCACCAAGTAGAATGACACCGGCGGGTTAGCAAAAAAGATGCTGAGAAAGATCGTTGCGCCAGAGAGAATGACACCCAGATGCAAACGATATCTGGAATCATCAGTCAAAAGAGTAAAACCGAATATTTAGAGATTTACCGCGCGCGGTATTCGAATTCTAATTATTTCTGTATAGTTAGAAACTCTTGAAGAAATTTTGACCACAATGATTGAGCAATCTTTCTCTTGTTTCTGAACTTTCCACTTGTAAAATGTTCTGAAATATAGAACATTTAGAGCGTTTTAAATAAAACTGTAGCCGTTTTCAGATTCTATGCTACGGTCTGTCCATGACAACGATCTCAATGGATCTTCGGCAGCGTATTCTCAAAGCCTATGATCG
>VFJU01000087.1 GCA_009885905.1 Verrucomicrobiota bacterium | reverse complement strand
TGAGCGACTTTTCCGTGAACTGGGCGCCGGTAACGTTGAATCACTCACACAAAAATCTCAGCCGCTACAGGCTAAGGGAAAAACATGTGTCTGGCTCGGCACCCGTGTGGGCGATCTCGTGACTGCCCATGCTCTGCTCATTATGGCAGACACTATCCGCCCCGCCGCGCGACAACTCACCGCTGACCTCCACCGCCTCGGGGTGAAAAGAGTGGTCATGCTCACGGGCGACCAGTTGCTCGTCGCCAATGCAATCGCCCAAGAAGCCAAGGTCGACGAAGTCCACGCGGGACTCCTACCCGAGGACAAACTCAAAGTCATTCGAGAGCTGAAAAAAGAAGGTACAGTAATGATGGTCGGCGACGGTGTGAACGATGCACCTGCTCTAGCGATTTCTGACATCGGAGTGGCCATGGGAGCTGCTGGTGCCGACGTAGCGATGGAGACAGCGGATATCGTTTTGATGGGAGACCGTTTGGAAAACATCGCGCTTCTCGTCGGTCACGCGAGACACGCGAGACGCGTGCTCACGCAAAACCTCGTCTTTGCCAGTGCGGTCATCGTCGCATTAATCTGCGCGGCTCTTGGCTTTTCGCTTGCACTTCCGTTAGGCGTAGTCGGTCATGAGGGCAGTACCGTTTTGGTTTGTCTTAACGGCCTGAGGCTTCTGCTCATCGGCAAGGAAATCGTTAAAAAATAGGCTGGAAAATCCCAGTCCACAGAGGTAAATATCTAACATTTATCAAACGGATGCTGTTAAACCTTAAATAGTCCACCGCGTTTCCCGCCGATCACTGCAGCGCCCATAATGGCCACCGATAGAAAAACCATCGCCCAAACACCGAGCGCAGCAGCAAGTTCGGTGCCATTTCCAAGAGTGCTGAGTAGCGTGTAAATCGCCTTGGTGATTGGGTAATGTTGCGCTTGTTGGGCAAGAATCAGACTGTCGCTAACTTCTAACATCGCAAATGCAAAAGCTAGAATAGCCCCTGCGGTCAAATTTGCACCGATGAGAGGAAGAGCAACCCTGCGAAGGGTACGGAGCGGGGTAGCTCCTAACGACATGGCGGCCTCTTCCAGCGCAGGGTTGCTTTGCTGCAAACCCGCCACCGCAGCTCGGACGATGTAAGGGAGCCGACGAAATGCGTAGGCCACTACGATCAAGAGAAACGGACTTTCACCCGCCCCGACGAGAAAATGAAATGCTTTTCCCTCCTGCGAGAGAGCAAGGTATCCGAACGCCATCACCAACCCGGGAACCGCGAGAGGTAGCATCACCACCGCGTCGAGAAGATTGCGAAACTTGAGATCCGAACGCACCACCACCCAAGCAACACCCAGGCCAATCATCAAAGCAATCCATGTGGCACAACCCGCATACATCAGACTGTTTTGAATCGAGGGAACTACCAATCCATTGCCAAGCGCCTCGGTATAATGCCGAAGGGTAAACTCATCTGGAAGCACTGTTCCATACCACCGCCCGGCGACGGAAAGTAACACCACTCCAAGGTGAGGGACCGAAGCAATCAAAAAAACAGTTAGAAAAAACAAACTGCAAGCCGCGGACTTCCAGCCCTTGGTCTGTATAGCCGACGAGCGTCCCTTCGGTCTCGGGGCTGTGCCTAACGGAGAACGTCCCATCACCCCTTTGGACAAGGCGAAAACCCCGGCAGCAACGATCAAGAGGATGGCAGTCAGCGCGTAAGGAATCGGGTTCTTGTCGAGCCCCTTGAGCCCATCAAAAATCTGTACAGGTGCCACCCGCGCGAAGTCGAAAACCAAAGGAACACCAAGCTCAGTGAATGCCCAGATAAAAACGATAGACGCTCCAGCGAAGACCCCAGGCATCGCAAGTGGCAAGGTAATTCTAACAAACCTTTTCCATGGCGGGCATCCAAGATTTTCCGCAGCCTGTTCCATCGCAGGATCAAGATTCGACAACGCTGCGGCGATGTTCATGTAAAGAATTGGATAGAGGTGCAGCGCATTCATCAGCACGATTCCAGTGAAGCGACCATTCGCGAGCCAGTCGTAGGGTAACGATGCGCTCATCAAACCCCAGTCGATCAACATCGCATTGAAAGCACCATTAACTCCAAGAATTTGCTTCACACCGACCGCACCGACGAAAGGTGGCAGGATCATCGGTACGAGAACCAGCACCCCTAACAACGGCTTGCCGAAAAAATTGTAGCGATGACCGACTAGGGCTAGGGGGAAAGCGATCGCCAATGTCACGACGGTGCTCATGATTCCAAGCGCAAAGGCATTCCAGAGGCCTTCGCGGTATATCGGATTTTGGAAAACTGAAATTAAAAATTCAAAGGTAAAGAAGTGCGACCCGTCCGGCTTGGTACCCTCAAATGCCTGTTTCACAACCATGCCAGCGGGATAGATGAAGAAGACTGCGAATAATACGCTAACAGCGACCGATACGGTGATGGCAGTACCTCGTTTCATCGTGTGGTGGTGGTTGCAGATTGAGCGCGGGCCATGGCCTCGGCCTTGCGATAGTTAGTGCGGAACCACTCGCCAATCTCAGTCGCGCGTTGAGCAGCCTTGAGAGGGTCTGGTCCGTCGAGAATGGGATCACCTTTGCCAGCTCGCGCGTAATCCATGACCGATACATCTGAGAACACCGCGAGTGCCTCCACTGGCATTCCCGCCTCGCACAACGCGAGCCAAGCGGATTTCATTTCCTCGTGCGAATCGATACACATGATTTTCACAAGCTGCCGCAGCGTGTTGAATGCAGCCCCTGTCAACTCACGCTGATAGGTAAAATTTGCCGGATCATGGTAAGGGTCTACTTCGGGGATTACCGACTCCGCGAGATTTTCGGCCGTATAAACATCGCGACGAATCGGCATCCGATAGAGCGCGTGGTTTTTTGGACCGTTAGGAATCCCAGCCTTTCCAAACCACAGTCTCTGCGCCCCAACACTCAGACAGAATTCCGCAAATGCCTGAGCCACTTCTGGGTGAGGCGCACCTTTTAAAACCGCGATAGGGTCGCCGCTCAAAGTCGTTCCACCCACGGGTGCGATCCAAACCAAACGCGGATCACCGTTTTTCGTTTTTAGTTCGCCTGCAAACGAGCGACCGTAAAAATCAATACACATGCCAGCGGAAGCATTCCCCTGCCCCACATCTTGTGGGATTTTGGATGCGCTGTCGGTGAAATAACGAGCATTGGCTGACATTCGCTGGATGAGTTGCAGGCCGGCAGTCCACCCTGAGTCCAGTGCCGCCGCACGCACTGCGCCCGGTGCATTCAGCGCTTTTTGCATTTGCGCTTGGACTAACAATTCAAACGCACGGGCCACCGATCCACTCTTGGTTGGATCCGCCAACGCAATAGTCCCTGCATATTTCGGATCTGCTAGATCTTCCCATGCAGTAGGATTTGAAATTCTGAGACGTTCGAGCACTGCGGGATTATAACAAATTCCAAACTGAGAAATACAGGTGGCGACCCAAACATGATCTGCTGGATAGTAACGCTCACCAGTGAAAAGCTCAGGAATTGGATGATCTTTACCAAACAACTCAGGCTGGGTGGTGAACACCTTGAGCGGGACTAACCGATTTTTTTTAGCTTGTCCTGAAAAGTCCGGCTCACCACCACCGAAAAATAGATCCACTCCCATGCCTTCACGCCCGCTCTCATCCGCTGCCTTGTATCCTGCATCTAACACCATGCGGATCTCGGACGTACCACCCGGAGACCGCCAGTCGATGTAGATCGACCTGCCCGTCTTCATCTTCCAGTGCGCGGCGAAGGCCTCACCAAACTCCTGACGGATCGACTCGTTATGTGGGCTCAGGATCACCAGCGTGTCGTCTGCATTTCTCGAATGGATCGTGACGGTTTGACGCCGTAACGCCATAGGCAGTGCTACGATTAGCGCCAGCAACCCGAAAATCATTAATACTCTGGTCTTCATCGTTACTTAAGATTCTCACGCCTTTAAAATCAACACATCGTCGCGCCG
>VFJU01000447.1 GCA_009885905.1 Verrucomicrobiota bacterium | reverse complement strand
TGAGGTTTTTGTTGGTGTAGCTTTCGCCGATTGGTTTGAGCACGGATTTATAAACTTCGGCGGTTTTTGGATCGGTGCGACGAGGCGAGGCGAGACTGTAAATGACCAAATCGACTTGACCGAGATCTGCTTGGATTGCGGCGATGACCTCGGATTTTACCGCATCAGAAAAGGCGTCGCCATTGAACGAGCGGGCATAGAGACCGGCGGCCGCGGCTTCGATTTCGAAGGCTCGGGTGTTGTACCAACCGGCAGTTGCGGTGCGGTCTGCTTCCCCAGGGCGTTCAAAAAACACCCCGACAGTGGCCGCATTGGAGCCGAATGCGGCAGCGATACGTGAGGAAAGGCCGTAACCAGTTGAAGATCCGATGACCAAGACTCGCTTGGGCCCATTTTCCATCACGCCACGACTTTTCACTAGAGTGATCTGCTCGGCGACGTGTTTGGCGCATCCCTCGGGGTGTGCGGTGGTACAGATGAATCCGCGAATTTTCGGTGAGATGATCATATCGACACAGAACCTATCTTTCGCGGTCTGCGTGGCAACTGTTTTGCGGCGATGCATCGGCGATTTTCGGACAATCTCATTTGATTTATTTCGGAACGCAAAATTTTTTAATGTTCAAAATATGCAGGAATGCTATCAGTTTTTCATGGTTGATTGGTATTTCTCAAGGGAAGCAGTTCAATTCGGACCGGTTTCTGAACTAGAAGCTCGGCAGATGCTCGCCCTTGCGGAGATTCTGCCGACGGATTTGATGTGGTGTGACGGCATGACGCATTGGATTTCAGCAGATCGTGCACGCAAGATCATGGAGTCACCGCAGTTGCCTAAGATTCCACCGCCGATTGTGAATGCAGCGAGTGCAGAGGCGGCAAGTGCCCAACCGGTTGTGGCGGCTTCCAAATCATGGCGCACCTTTTTCCTCGGAGCACTTTGTGTGATTTTTTCTATCGTGCTTATCGCAGCAATCGTTGTCGGAAGCGTGATCCTTTGATGCGGCGAGAAATTGCAGCGTGGGGCATTTTAGGCACGTTGATTTTTTTGTTCTCTCTTGTTTATCTCTGGCAGCGTGGACCTTCCGCGATGCCGGGTTGCCTGTTTCACCGTCTCACCGGGATGGAATGTGCTGGGTGTGGAATGACAAGGGCGACTTATGCGCTACTTCACGGCCGGTTGGGTGAGGCGTTTCGCTTCAATCCAGTGGGCATGGTGCTTTTGCCGTTTGGGGTAGTGGTCGCTGGGACCCTGTTTTTTAGGTCGGTTTATCGAAAGTCGTGGCCGGTTCTCTCTCGAAATGGCGTGGTTGGGTTTTGGTTTTTGGTGGCTGGCGTGATTGTTTTTGGAATTTTACGAAATATTCCAGGTTGACCATGCATGTTGCAGGCAACGCCGTGAGGAGTCGTGGCAAGTGGGTCTTGCGGGATGAGGATTCTGCGGCTATTTCCCATCATGCCTTTGCTGCTTGGAGTTAACATTGACCATATCGCTACCCTGCGGCAGGCGCGGTATGCTGCGGATTTAAGCTCGCCAAATGCAGAACCATGCCCGGTCCTGGCGGGGCACGATGCCGTTGCGGGCGGAGCTGATTCTTTGACGATTCACATTCGCGGAGATCGTCGCCATATGCAGGACGCCGACGCGTTTCGAATCCGCAGCGAGTTGACAGTGCCGCTCAACCTTGAAATGGCGGTGACTGAGGAAATGTTAGGTATCGCGCTACGACTTAAGCCCGAGTTCGTCTGTCTGGTGCCGGAAAATCGTCAGGAAATCACCACGGAGGGGGGACTCGATGTGTTAGGTGGCTTGCGTAAAATTCATGATGTCGTCGCACGACTCAGGGACGCAGGGATACGAGTCAGCGTGTTTATCGACCCCGAACTCAGACAAGTCGATGCCTCCATCGAAGTCGGCGCTGATATGATCGAACTTCATACGGGTGCCTTTGCGAATGCTACGGGCGTCGCCGAAAAAATGGAGTTAGATCGCCTGACAGTTGCGGCCACTCATGCTCATCCAAGTTTACAGGTGAATGCGGGTCATGGCATTAATTTCACGAACATCAGTCAGATCCTAACTATTCCTTACCTTGCTGAGTTAAATATCGGGCACAGCATCATTGCCCGTGCCACACGCGTCGGTTTGACCGTCGCGGTGCGCGAAATGAAAGAGGCGATGACCCACTACCTTGCGTGATGAAAATTTTTGGAATTGGTATCGATGTGGTGGAAGTGGATCGGATAGATTCGTCTATCGAGCGGTTAGGGGAGTTGTTTTTAGCCCGATTATTTACACCATGCGAGCGGACGTACTGTGATGCACAGGCGAAACCTGGGTTGCATTACGCTGCGCGATTTGCCGCTAAGGAAGCCGTTTCCAAGGCGCTTGGTACAGGCATTGGTGGGCAGGCAGGCTGGCTAGATCTCGAAGTTGCCCGAGATTCTTTGGGCGCTCCCAAACTTATTCTGAGTGGAAATGCGGCCCATTTTGCTAAACAAAACGGCATTGTAGAAATTCAAATCAGCCTCAGTCATGCTCGTGACTATGCTGCCGCGAATGCGATTGCCATTGCCGACGTCGCTCTCAGCGTTGAGGCTTGATTCCTCACGTGCATCTCTGCGTTCTTGTTTTGCTAAATCAATTTTACCTACCATGACCCGTCCCCGCCGTAACCGCCGCACGTCCGCAATCCGCTCGATGGTTCGTGAAAATATCCTCTCACCAGCCGACTTGATTTTGCCGATGTTTTTTCACGAGGACGCGGAGGATACGCCGATCCCATCGATGCCCGGTGTCACTCGGTGGTCCCTCGCGAGCCTCGTCCGTGAGGCTGGCGAAGCTCATGCGCTTGGAATCCCCGCAGTCGTGCTTTTTCCGAAAATCGAAGACTCATTGAAGACACCACTCGCGGAAGAATCGTTCAACGACAACGGTCTTGTCCCTCGCGCCATTCGTGCGCTCAAGGCGGCTCATCCTACGCTATGTCTCATCACCGATGTTGCGTTAGATCCTTATAATTCTGAGGGACATGATGGGATTGTCCAACGCAACGAGAGAGGTACGTTAGAAATTCTTAATGACGAAACCGTGGACGTGCTCTGCTCCCAAGCGCTCAGCCATGCGCGTGCCGGTGCCGATATTGTCGCTCCATCTGACATGATGGATGGCCGTGTCGCTGCCATCCGTGAAGCGCTCGACGACGAAGACTTCATTAACGTTTCCATCCTTAGTTACACCGCCAAGTACGCATCAGCGTTTTACGGACCGTTCCGTGGCGCACTTGATTCTGCGCCCAAAGACGGCGATAAAAAAACCTACCAGATGGATCCAGCAAATACGCGTGAAGCGCTCCGGGAGACTTTGTTGGACGAAGCGGAAGGGGCCGATATACTAATGGTGAAACCTGCAGGTCTTTATTTAGATGTCATCGCCAAAGTCCGTGAAACCAGCACTCTACCCATCGCCGCCTATCAGGTGAGCGGCGAGTACCTCATGCTGAAAAGTGCTTCCGCCAGTGGGTGGCTTGATGAGAAGGCCATCGTCTTGGAGTCGCTGATCGCGATCAAACGTGCTGGGGCGGATATGATTATGACCTATTTTGCCAAGGATGTTTGTAAGTGGTTGTGATCGGTGACCGAGTTTGTGATCATCCAGATTCTTATCACAAAAACCCTGCGAAACTCGCTGGTGAATTTTGGAAAAACTGATTAAACTATTCTCAATCAATGCCAGATATCGACGAGAACAAACGATTTAAGATCGAACCCTTACTGGGTGGATTGGCTTTATTGCTTCTACTCTTAGGGTGCTTTTCGGTACTCCGTCCCTTTATCACAGCCGTTTCGTGGGCGTTAATTTTGACGTATTCGTTGTTCCCGTTGCAGCGCGTTTTTACTCGCTGGTTCCGTGGTTCGCGAGCGTTGGCAGCTTGTTTTGTCACGCTTACTCTAACTGTTATGCTTGCTGGACCCATCGTGTTAATTGGGTTTAGCATTGCTCAAGACGGTAAGGACTTGGCAGCGGCGGCCAACAAGTGGTTCAGGTCAGCGCCCGAGCAAGCGCCTTCATGGATGGGCCAAGTGCCGGTGATCGGTAGTGATCTAACAGGATATTGGTCGAACTTTGCAGAAGACCGGAATCGTTGGATGGATCAACTCGACAAGGAAGTGGCGCCGCCACGGCCAAAGATCGTGATCGAAACCGAGGAAAGCACGGTGGTGGAAGATGCTCCGCCGCTTGACCCAGTGGATATCGTCACAGTAGATGATAAAAAAACACAACCAACCCCCCATATAGTAGTTCTGTTAGGTAAATTTTTAGTTTGGGCGAAGAGTGGCTTGATTGGCGCGGGCTTTGCGGTAGGGCAGGGGGTGACTCAAATTTTATTGAGCGCGTTTATTGCATTCTTCTTATTAAAAGATGCAGAAATTCTTTCCAAGCGGCTATCGGTAGTGGCGGACCGCCTTGCGGGTGAGCGTGGCAAGCATTTGCTCAAGGTTGCGGGGAATACTGTACGAGGAGTTATCTATGGGATTCTTGGTACAGCACTCGCTCAGGCGTTTGTGGCAGGCTTGGGGTTTTGGATTGCTGGGGTACCGGGAGCGGTTCTTTTGTCTGTTCTAACATTTTTTTTCGCGGTAATTCCATTCGGCCCTCCGCTCATTTGGCTGCCGGCATCGCTTTGGCTTTTTACTCAAGATAGGCCTGGATTCGGCGTGTTTTTGTTGTTGTGGGGATTGCTCGGGATCAGCAGCGTGGACAATTTTTTGCGACCGTATCTAATCAGTCAGGGTAGCAAGATGCCATTTGTGCTGATTTTCTGTGGGGTGATCGGCGGCGCCTTGGCTTTTGGTTTAGTAGGAGTTTTTCTTGGGCCCACGATGCTTGCTGTTGGTTTCCGTTTAATAGAAGAGTGGTCGTCTCATTCGGGTGACATGGATTTAATCTCGACAGATGAGAGTTGCGAAGAAGTTAGATTTCAATCGAAATCCAGTAGCTAGCAGTATGGCGGTAAGTCCTTCGGTGCTGGGTAAAGTTCTTGAAATCTTTGAACGGAATTTCCGTGAGCGGGGTGAACTGGGTGCTTCTATCAGCATTTGGTGGGATGGTGCTGAATTGCTATCTGAAGGATACGGATGGTGCGAGCGGGAGAAGTCTCGAGCGTGGACTACTAAAACTCTGGTGCCAATTTATTCTGCGACGAAGGTACCAACGGCTGTTACCGTTTTACTGGCTTTGCAAAGCCGTGGGCTTTCGGAAGAAACTTTGGTGAGTGAGGTATGGCCTTTGTTTCCGGTCCCAGAGGCAAAGTTTTGTCACTTGCTCTCGCACCAGTGTGGATTGGCGATTCTGGATCAAGATGCCAGTGTGTTCGAGCATGCGGAGGTGGTACGAGCCATCGAAGCTCAGTCCCCCGCGTGGGTTCTCGGGTATGGGCAAGGCTACCATCCTCGGACTTTTGGTGCCCTAACTGAAGAACCAGTACGCCGCTTGACGGGTCAAAGTCTGGGTTGCTACTGGCGGGAATGTATCGCCGATCCGCTCGCACTCGATTTATGGATCGGCTTGCCAGAGAGCGAGTGGCCACGGGTTGCCAGGCTTTACCCAGGAAAAGCCGGCGGTGAAGATCTTGCAGACGCATTTTATCAACAGGTCACCACTGCAGGGACGTTCACTCGTCGAGCATTTTCATCACCGCGTGGATTGCACGCGGTTCATGAAATGAATGAGCCGAAAGCATGGGCCGCAGGCTTGCCCGCGCTTGGTGGAGTGGGAACGGCATCGGCGCTTGCCAAGTTCTATCAGGCGACGATCGGAACGATTGAGAGTCCGCTTTCTCCAGCGATTCAGCACGCGTTGGCTACACCTCAGCGGTCGGGTGACGACCGAGTCTTGCTGCGTCCCACTACTTTTACCTGCGGTGGCCAACAAGATCCGCTTGATGCATATGGGCGGAAAACCAGAGAGATTTATGGTCCATCGTTGGTTGCGTTTGGGCACCCGGGTGCGGGTGGCAGTCACGGTCTAGCGGATCCTGCGACTGGAATTTCCTTTGCTTATGTTATGAATCAAATGGAATTGAGCGTGATGCCGGGCATGAAGTGTCTCGAGATGGTGAATGCATTGTTTTCAGAGGTCTGAATCTGATTAAGCTAAATGGAGTGGTTGGTGTTCGAGGGAGATTCTATTTCAAGTGGTATTCTAGCCACTTGACCGATTCCACTATTGGAATCCATGCTCACTGCATGCGTATTCTTACAGGTCTTCAACCCAGCGGAAAACTTCACGTCGGCAATTACTTCGGCGCGATGGAACCCGCGGTGCGCTTGCAGGATGAAGGGGAGGCATTTTATTTCATCGCGGACTACCACGCAATGACCTCCTCACAGGATCCCGTCGCGTTGCGTGAAAATGTGCGTGAGTTAGCGGTGGATTTCCTTGCGTGCGGTCTTGATCCCGCTCGTGCGGTTTTTTTTCGTCAGAGTGCGGTGCCTGCGGTTAATGAATTGGCGTGGCTCTTGTCCACCGTTTGCCCGATGAGTTTGTTAGCGAAATGCCATTCATACAAAGATAAGACCGCACAGGGAATTGCAGCAAACCATGCGTTGTTCGCTTATCCAGTTTTGATGGCGGCAGATATTTTACTTTATGACTCTAACAAAGTTCCTGTCGGCAAAGATCAGAAACAGCACCTAGAGGTGACTCGCGATTTAGCCATGAAGTTCAACGATGTTTATGGCGCCGGTACGGTCGTTATTCCTGACCCCATTATCCGCGAGGACACCGCGGTGGTGGTGGGTCTGGACGGGCGTAAAATGAGTAAGAGTTATGGCAATACCTTGCCTATTTTCGGTGAGGAAAAACCGCTGAAAAAGTTGATCATGAAGATCACCACTGATTCTACACCGGTCGAGGCTGCCAAGCCCACCGATGGATCGACGATCCTTGCGCTGTATAAATTGTTTGCCAGTCCTTCCGACTTTGCGGCGATGGTGAAAGCGCACGAGCAGGGTGGTGTGGGATACGGTGATTTTAAAAAACAACTCGCCGATGCCTATTGGGATTTCTTCGCCCCGATGAGAGTCCGCCGCGCTGAAATTCTAGCCGATCCGGCATTTATCGATCGGGTTCTGGCAGAAGGAGCCATGCGAGCGCGTGAAGAAGCCAGCAAGGTTCTGGAGCGTGTGCGGCGAGCGGTTGGCTTGCTTTGAAAGCAATGAGCTTGCCATCATCTCGTCCCTCGGGGATGGTACTTACGTCGTGCCCGTGGAGTCTCGTAAGCCATTTTGGCTCATTCCTAACTTGTTAAGCCTCGACGCTCCTCTGGTGGCGGTCGTTTGGCTTTACATGTTTGCAAAAACTTGGCGTGTCGTTTACCTACCCCTGTCCAGCTACATCTCATTAGCTCTGGTCGTTTGGGTGATTTATGTGATGGATCGTCTCTTGGATGCATCGATGAAAGTGGGTGGTCCCTCTAGGTTAGAAGCTCGACACGAGTTTCACCGCAAACATCGAAAAATGTTCTATGGCTTTGCGGGAATTGCTGGTTTGGTTGCGCTTATTTTGGTCATCACGGAGTTGGCGACGAAAATTTATGGCTACGCGCTTTTCGGTGGCTTGATGGTGGCAGGATTTTTCACGCTCTCCCTATTTTCCAGTACCGGACCTAACCAGATTCCTTACTCAAAGAATATTCTCGCGGGATTTGCCTTCGCTTATGGTACATCGATGCTTGCCTACGCCTACACGGGCTTCGATGGAGAAGGATTGTTACAGTCGCCGGTGATGATTTGTTTCGCAGTTCTCTGCATCCTCAACATCGCAGCGATTGATTTGTGGGAGCATGCAAGTCGTACGTCCGATCTTGAAACGAAAGCGGTCGACGAGCTTGCACTCACATTACCTCTGACGTTGTTAGGTGGATGTTCTTTGGTTTTTGCATTGAAGGATGGAGACCTCGTCACTAGACCGTTTTTCTATGCGATTCTCACGGGTGCCGCGCTTTTGCAGATTCTTAACCGGAACCGCGCGAAGTTTTCGATAGATGCGCTGCGTGTGCTTGCGGATGTGGCTTTGCTTGTTCCTTTCGTGGTGTTTTTGGTTTCATCGCGATCATGATTGCTCCTTGCTGTTCCATCGCTCATTGATTCTCAGAGGTATTTTCTACAACATCATTTTGTAAATCGACATGCGCCTTATTTTTATAGCGACCGGTGATATCGCCATTCCTGCTTTTCGGGAATTGTTAGTTCATGGTCCGCGGCCACTGGCTTTGGTGACACAACCAGACAAGCCTACGGGACGTCACCAGACATTGACTCCGCCCATGATCAAGGTGGAGGCGCTTGCAGCGGGAGTTCCAGTTTTCCAACCGGAAAAAATCGGGAACATCGCAGTGGAGTTGGCGGAGCTTGATCCTGAGGTAATCGTTGTAATGGCGTATGGCCAAATCTTACGAGATGATATTCTTCGGTTAGCGAGTCTTGCGATCATCAATCTTCACGCCTCCTTGTTGCCTCGCTTCCGAGGAGCGGCTTGTATCCAAGCGGCGATCGATGCCGGGGACTTGGAAACAGGGATCACGGTCATGCACGTCGTCCGCGAGTTGGATGCAGGCGACATCATTCTGAAGTTGGCGTTGCCGATCGCTGCGGACGAGACCGGTGGAAGCCTGCATGATCGTCTAGCAGAAATTGCACCCACGGCGCTAGCAGAATCATTGGCGGTGCTGGCGGATGGAAGAGCTGCTCGTATTCCGCAAGACCAAGCAGCATCGTGTTATATTTCAAAACTCGAGCGAGACCACGGTCGGTTGGATTGGACACAGGGAGCGGTGAATCTAGAGCGCCGCGTCCGAGCGTATGATCCATGGCCTGGGACGTTTACGTTAGCGCTAGAGAATGGTCAGCCCAAGCGATTGAAGATTTTTCCGCCAACCACCGTGGTGGAGCAAAATCTCGCCCCGGGTGAACTCTTGATGAGTGAGGGGAAACTTCTGGTCGGGTGTGGAGGCGAGGCGCTTCGTCTCGAGTTTGTGCAGCCTGAGGGTGGGCGTAGAATGGCGGCGGCCGATTATTTTCGCGGTCGAAGCCCGACTTCTTTCTAACAAATCTACCTTCTCGCTTCGACGGATTGATTTAGAGTGCAGCGGCAATTTTTTCAAGTCCTTCGAGCATGCGGGCTCGCGAGCAGCCAAAGTTGAAGCGAATCCATCCCGGCCAGCCGAAGTTATTTCCGTCTGATAGAAAAAGCCCTGCCTTTTTCTCGAAGTGAAGTGCGGGGTTCTTCACACCCAGTTGCCGAGCATCAATCCAAGCGAGGTAGGTCGCCTCGCCGGCGACCACTGAAAGCCCGGGACAGCGTGTGGTGATGAATTCCACAAGGGCATCTCGGTTGGCTCGCAGGTAGAGCATCAACTCAATCCGCCACGGTTCGCCATGGCGGTAGGCGGCCTCGGCTGCGAAGTAGGAAAGCGCGGTGATTTCACTGAGTGTGTGGCCTCTGGTGGCTGAAAATTTCCGGCGGATCGTGTCGTCTGGGATCACTGCGAAGGCGTATCCTAGACCGGCGATGTTCCATGTCTTGCTGGGGGATAGCAGGGTGATGGTGCGTTTTGCTAACTCTGCAGGCAAATTCAGCGCAGAGTAATGCGGCGTTGTGGGTTCGTCATAGATGAGGTCGCAGTGGATTTCATCCGAGACGAGTACCAAGTCGTGAGTTTCGCAGAAGGTGGCGAGCTGGATGATTTCTTCTGATGAAAAAACCCGGCCTAACGGGTTTTGTGGATTGCAAAGTAGAAAAACTTTGGTCTCCGGCGTCACTGCATGGGTCATGGCCTGCCAGTCGAAAACCCACTGCTCATTTTCCCACACGTGATCCACTTTGATCAATGCGACTTTGGCATCGTGGTGCACGTTGATGAATGGCGGGTAGACGGGTGTGCATGTCATCACTGCGTCACCAGAATTACAAAATGCTCTTGCTGCTAGAGATAGTGCTGGAACCAGACCGCCGAGGTGGACGATGTGATCCTGCGGGACCTGCGCATTGCGGCGGTCACGGAGGTAGTCGGCGATCGCGTCGTTTAGTCCTTGGTGAGGCTGTGCGTAGCCGAAAATACCGTGGTCGACCCGTTGGTGAAGTGCGGTTAGAATCGCTGGTGGCGAGGCGAAATCCATGTCCGCGACCCAGTACGGGTCGAGCTCAGGGCGACGATCGTACTTGATAGAGCCCGATTCGCGGCGGGAGATCGGTGTGTCGAAATCGAAATTCATGGCAGCCGATTTGTCACGGATTGTGAGCAAAGACTCAAGATTCTTTGCCGCAGCACTGCTTGTACTTCTTGCCCGAGCCACATGGACAGGTGGCATTTCTACCGGTGGTTTCGATCGAGAAGCTAGGTTTTCTTTTTGGAAGATTCAGCTTCAATGTCGTGCCCTCGGGCGATGGGATGGATGATGGATCGAGGTGCGACGAGCTGCCGGAAACCGCCACATTTTCGCGGGAGAGTGCATCCTCGCCCCCGTGGAGTTGTTGCGGTGCGCTGTGGAGTTGTTGCAGGAATGCCTCGAGGTTTGCCGCCGAGCGGAAAAGGTTTTGGAGCGCCTCCTGCTTGATCGAATCCATCAAGGTGACGAAGAGGTTGTAGGCTTCATTTTTATATTCGACGAGCGGATCCTTCTGACCCTGCGCGCGGAGACCGACCCCTTCACGAAGTGCGTCCATGTTGTAAAGATGCGCTTGCCATTGTTTATCGATGGCCACGAGCACCATCCGGCGCTCCTCTTGGTCTAGCACTTCCATCGGTAAGTCACCCACGCGGATTTTGTAAGCTTCCTTCACCTTGTCCACGAGCATCGCAGAGATGGCTTCCTCGTTCTGGCTATTTAGGAAATCCTCTGCGGTGACACTCACTGGTAGTGTGGAATTCACCCAGTGCAGCAGTTCGTTGTAGTCGGGTTGTTTTTCATCGCGGTCAGTTAGATATTCATGCACCTTGGCAGGGATGGTTTCATCGATGATCTCGTTGACCAAGTCGCGAGGGACCTCGGTGGTGAGCACCTCGTTGCGGTACCCGTAGACCACCTCGCGCTGCATGTTCATCACGTCATCGAAATCCAAGACGCGTTTGCGGCCTGTGTAGTCGCGTTGTTCCACGCGCTTTTGAGCGGTTTCTACCGAGCGGTTCAGCCAAGAATGTTCGAGAGCCTCGCCCTCTTTCATGCCGAAGCGTTCCATCATCTGAGTCATGCGGTCTGCAGCGGCGAAGTTGCGCATGAGGTCATCCTCGAAGGAGATGAAAAATTGTGAGCGTCCTGGGTCGCCTTGGCGTGAACAACGACCACGGAGCTGGCGGTCAATCCGGCGGGATTGATGGCGCTCGGTGCCGATGACGAACAAGCCGCCAGCCTCTGGCACTCCGGCGGCGAGTTTGATGTCCGTGCCGCGGCCCGCCATGTTGGTGGAGACCGTCACCGCACCGAGGTGGCCAGCGCGGGAAATGATTTCCGCTTCTTGTTGGTGAAATTTCGCGTTGAGGACCGAGTGGGGAATCTTCGCCCGTTTGAGCATGCGGGCGAGGGTTTCCGAGGACTCGACCGAGGCAGTTCCCACGAGCACCGGTTGGCCCTTGGCGTGAGCCTCTTCGATGCGGGCGATGACGGCGTTGAATTTCTCGCGCCGTGTTTTGAAGACTTGGTCGTTGTCGTCCACGCGGATGTTCGCGGTGTTGGTTGGGATCGGTAAAACATCCAGGCGATAGATGTCGTGAAATTCTGCGGCTTCAGTTTCGGCAGTGCCGGTCATGCCTGCGAGTTTCTGATAGAGTCGAAAGTAGTTTTGAATGGTGATCGTGGCGAACGTCTGGGTCTCCTTCTCGATAGAGACATTTTCCTTAGCCTCCACTGCTTGGTGAAGACCGTCTGACCAACGCCGCCCGGGCATTTCTCGTCCCGTATTTTCATCCACGATGATCACCTTGTCGTCCTTGACCACGTACTGGACGTCTTTTTCAAAGACGCAATACGCTTTGAGGAGCTGGGAAATATTGTGAATCTTCTCAGCTTGGAGATCCATCCGCACTTGCAGAGCATCTTTCGCTGCAATCCTCGATTCGTCAGTTAGATCGCGGTCGGTATCGATGTCGGCGTAGAGTGTTCCGAGGTCGGGTAGGGTGAAGGATTCGGGGTCACCTGGGGCTAGGAATTCGCGCCCCATTTCCATTAGGTCTGAATCGTGGCCCTTCTCGTCGATGATGAAATAGAGTTCTTCCTTGAGCTCGAAGAGGTCTTTTTTCTGGGCGTCTTGGTGGAATGATAATTCTGCCTTCTCAAGTAAGCGGCGCATTTCCGGGTCCTCCATGAAGCGCATCAACTGGCGGTTGCGCGGTTGACCGAGCTTGACCTTGAATAACGCACGGCCTGCGGCCACGCTGTCGCTAGATTCTAACAATTGCTTCGCCTCAGCTGCTAGATTGTTGCACAGTTCTGTTTGTTTTTTGACGAGTTGGTCGACGAGTGGCTTGTACTTGTCGAATTGATGTGACGACTGCGTCGACGGGCCGGAGATGATAAGAGGCGTACGCGCTTCGTCGATGAGGATCGAGTCGACCTCGTCGATGATGGCGAGGTAGTGACCGCGTTGGACCTGTTCCTCCTTGGTGGATGCCATACCATTGTCGCGGAGGTAGTCGAAGCCGAACTCCGCGTTGGTGCCGTAAGTGATGTCGCAGGCGTATTCGGCACGGCGTTCCCATGGTGGCATTTGGTTTTGAATGGTGCCTACGGTTAGACCGAGGTAGCGGAAGAGTGAGCCCATCCACTCGGAGTCGCGTTTGGCGAGGTAGTCGTTGACGGTGACGACGTGCACGCCGAGACCTGTTAGCGCATTCAGATAGACGGGTAGGGTGGCGACGAGAGTCTTACCCTCACCCGTCTGCATTTCCGCGATCATACCTCGGTGCAGGGCGACGCCGCCCACGAGCTGGACATCGAAATGGATCATCTCCCACGCGAGGGGGCGCTCGTTGACGATGATCTCGGTGCCGCAGAGACGACGCGCCCCATTTTTTACGACGGCGTAGGCCTCGGGTAGAATTTTTTCCAAATACTTGGCTCTGGATTTGCCAAATTCGCCCTCGATATCGTGGAACGCTGCCTTGGCGTGCTCGATGGTGGATGCGGTGGCGAGGATCGTGGCGGGGAGTGATGGGAATTCTTCGCGAAGCGGCGCGAAGCGTTCCTCTAGGGCCTCGGCGGTGGCGCGTAGTTCGGGATCATCCATCCGCTCGATGAGCGGTCTGGCGGGGACCTCCAAGGCGTGGTAGCGGGCGAGATGTGACTTCCACTTGGCGGTGAATTCCAAAAGTTTCTCCACCGGTTCGCGTTGGAGCGCTTCTTCAATTTCGTTGATGCGAGCCACCGTCGGGCGGATGCGGCGCACCTCGCGCTGGTTCTTGCTTCCGACGATTTTTTGGAGAATCCACTTGATCATATGTGATAGGGTATGGACGAGATTTCCCGTCCGCAAAGATTTCGATACACTAGCGTTTGAGAGGGTGCAAGCGCTACGAAGGGGTTGAAATAACGATTGCTGCGTGGTCACCGGATGCATGGTCAATCCTGAGATTGCCCGACTTTTCCCCTTGTCACGGAAATCTAGCTTCGCAAAGGTTCCACGAGATGGCGGATAAAGCGGTGCATCAACCTCACGACAAGTTATTCAAGACCGCATTCGGCGATCCTGCCAACGCGGCTGCATTTCTTCGCGGGCAGATTCCAGCGGGGATTTCTGAGGCGGTTAACTGGGAGGACTTGCATTTGGAGCCGGGCAGTTTTGTGGATTCGCAGTTTCGCCAATCGGAGAGCGACTTGCTTTTCTCTGCGCCACTGCACGGGCGGAGATGCTTGATTTATTTGT
>VFJU01000233.1 GCA_009885905.1 Verrucomicrobiota bacterium | reverse complement strand
GACTAAAAAGCCGATCGGGTGGGGTTACCGTAGTAAGCACCGCGATCGACGTTCTGTCTCTCGGTCGCCCTCCGTCGTGGCGACGGGCGGAACCTACTCCAGCATCTCCAAACAGGTCAACCCATTTTGTAAGGTTTTTTGAAAGTTTTTTATGGGGTGGTAAATTATTAATAATCAGTTTGTTACGAAAAATAATCGCTGGATTTTATTCCTTTTGGAGTTTTTGTGAGCCTTGTTTACCCCTTCTGAGAGCCTTCATTTTGCGGTGAATTCTTCCATGCAAAATCGAGTGGTCGCAATTCAGTTAGAATCTGATAGATGATGAATTATTGTTCTATATTTATGATAATTATTCGAATAATATAGTACTAACAATAAAGTTTCTGTTACTTAAACTCACGATGAAGTGAGGTTGAAAAATTCGATAGGCAGTTATGAGAAGATTTTTTACTTTCGGCATACGTCGATGCGCCCCTCGCACGCCACCGCCCGATGCGTCTCGATTGCGTTATTCGATGAAACCGAACAAGGTCACCGGGGGCAATTTCAGGGGGGTGGCACTGAGCTTTTAAAAAAATCGCCCGAAAAAATTCAATTGCCTTGCAAAACCAGCGGTCTCACGCTTTCTTGCGCTTTCAACCATCCACTAGGACGGCCCGGCTCGCGCTGGGCTCATCCCCTACCCATATGAGCACAAAAGAAATCGACCTCAAAGCCTATCAACTCCACGAAGGAGATACCGGAAGCGCCCCCTACCAAGTGGCGCTCCTCACCGCACGGATTTTCCACCTTACGGACCACTTAAACATCCATAAAAAGGACTTTTCGTCCCGGCGTGGACTTTTGACCTTGGTTTCTCAGCGTCGCAAGTTGCTGGATTACATCAAGAAAGGATCTGAGGAAAAGTATCAGCAAATCATCGCTGGTCTCGGACTCCGCCGCTAATCCCACTCTCCGCAAGACAGCCACTGGAACAAACCAGTGGCTGTTTCGCAAATCGGCAAAGGCAACAACTATCTCGCCCGAGTCGCCGGTCAAAAATTCTCCGCAGCCCGCCAATATGCGCGCTGCGGATTTTGTCCGAAAACGATGAATGCCCGATCTGCATCCTGCTGAACGGGCTGTACGCACTGAAAAAAGAAAACAAATACTGACTATGAATATCCATACAATTACGACCGACGTCGGAACGAATCCGATGACGTTTGAAACTGGCAAAATTGCCAAACTCGCCGATGGCGCCGTCACCGTCCGCTGCGGCGACACCATCATCCTCGTCACAGCTGTTTCCTCCACCAAGGTGAAACCCGGCCAGACTTGGTTCCCACTCTCCGTGGAATATAAGGAAAAAGCTACCGCTGCCGGGGTCTTTCCAGGCGGCTATTTTAAGCGTGAAGGCCGCCCAACCGAAAAGGAAATCCTCACCTGCCGCATGACGGACCGCCCACTGCGCCCGTTGTTCCCTAAAGGTTACCTCTACGAAACTCAGATCGTCGCCATCCTGCTCAGCGCCGATGGTGTGAATGACTCCGACATCCTAGCGATGAACGGTGCCTCCGCCGCCCTCTGCCTTTCCGACATCCCCTTCGCCGGCCCAATCGGTGCGGTGCGCGTCGGTCGCGTGGACGGAAATTTCGTCATCAACCCGACCCACGACGAGCGCGCTGAAAGCGACCTCGACCTCATCTACGTCGGCGACAAGACCAACGTCATCATGATCGAAGGCCAAGCTGACGAACTCCCGGAAGACGAGTTCATCAAGGCACTTCATTTCGCCCAGGCCGCTGTCGTCAAACTCGTCGCCGCGCAAGAAGAACTCGCCAAACTCGCCGGCAAGGAAAAGCGTTCCTACGAACTCACCCTCGCCAAGGACAACCTCCTCGAGATCGCCTACGAAATTGCCGGTGACCGCATCGAAGCCGCCATCTACGCGCCCTCTAAAACCGAGCGCGCCAAGAAAGTCGGCGCCCTCCGCGACGAAGTGGAAACCGCTATCAAATCGCGTGCTCCGGAAGCGACCGACTTCGACGTCGAGCAAGCCTTCGAATACCTTCAGAAGAAGGCATTCCGCATCTCCATCATGGAAAAAGGCGTCCGCGCCGACGGCCGCAGCATCGGTGACCTCCGCACTCTCTACGGAGAAGTCGGCACCCTGCCACGCGTTCACGGCTCCGCCATTTTCTCCCGTGGAGAAACCCAAGCCCTCGCCATCACCACCCTTGCCCCAGCCGACGAGAAGCAACATTTCGACAACTACGCCGGTGGCGAAGACGAGAAGCGCTTCATTCTCCACTACAACTTCCCTCCATTCTCCGTCGGCGAATGCGGACGCATGGGTGGCATCAACCGCCGTGAAATCGGTCACGGATCACTCGCCGAGCGCTCGATCGAACCCGTGATCCCAGACGAAACTGT
>VFJU01000198.1 GCA_009885905.1 Verrucomicrobiota bacterium | reverse complement strand
TCGTGCGACCTTTATAGGATTGTGCATGCTCTCCGTGTGAGCCGTAAAGATGAAGAACTTCGAAGTGAAAGAGAAGCCGCATGGATCGGTGATGCCGTACTCGCGCTTTTTGCCCGACAATTTGTTTTGCGGGAGCGCAACGTCATGGATGGCGAGTGGTTCACTCGGTTAACATCTAACGATTTTTTGAGTGCATTCGGAAATCCGACTCGGGTCGAAGCCTCGATTGGAAAAATCTATCTTGAAGGTGGGTTACATGCAGCGTTCACTTGGATGGATGCGGAGCTCGTGCCACTTTTCCGCAAGCAGATCAGTAAAAAAAGCTGAATTTTATTGAAGTACGTATTATGGGTTTTCCTACGAAGGTCTTCTCTTTAGAAGATTTCTAACTTGGTTTATAAAGGTCGCCGAAAACCATCATTCCACTTGATGTTAGAAGTGTGCTTACCACGATCACGTCGGCGTTTGATCCCATTTTTGCGATGGCATGGTTGACGACAATCATGGTGCCATCTGATAAATATCCCACTGCTTGATGATCTTCTTTTCCTGTGCGGACGAGTACGGTGTTGATTCTCTCTCCGATGGCGATAGTTGGTTTTAGCGCCTCATCGAGGTCACGCAAGCTAAGGACATCCAGTCCTTGAATCCTAGCCACTTTTGCTAGGTTATCATCATCCGTCATCAACCGAGCGCCAAGCATGCGAGTGGTTTCGATAAGTCTAGAGTGTATGGTTTCAGGTTCGCCGTTGGTGGGCGTGTCGTGGATGGAAATTTGAATTTCTTGTGAAAGCTGCATTTTTTCCAAGCTCTCCATGCCACGTTGCGCACGTTGACGATCGATATTTGCACCAGATTCCACTCGCATTTGCAAGTCATCAAGAATGAAACGCGGAACGATCAAACGCCCATGAAGAAATCCAGACCGAAAAATTCGGAGCACTCTTTCGCCCATCACCGCTTCAGAATCTAACACGATGGGTTGTCCCGAAGATGCGTCTTGTCGGAAGCGTACGTAAGGAATGATAAAAGCAAAATCATCTCTATTGCTTCGCAGTGCGAGTACAGCACCTAAAAATCCTAAGCTTGCATATAAGGTCACGTTGATTGTGAGACGAAGCACATCCAACTCAACACCAGGATTTCCGCTTTCTGTCATCAACCTATCACGAAACGCCAATTCTAACAAACTAGATATTTCAACTCGGGTGAGTAACCATGCGCAAAACAACCCAATGCCTAACCCAAAGCTTGCGGTTGAAAATCCTCTCAGGGTGAAGCCCTTCATCAATGACTCTATCCAGATTACGAATCCAGCCACTCCAAGTCCGCCGAGAAGTCCAGTGCTGATCGAAATATCGATCAGGCCCTTGGTGCTCAGTGCGATGGCGACCCCAGCGGCCTCACAAACCAATAGATAAGTGAGACGAGCAACGTTGACGGACGGATGAGATGCCATAATGAACTACTGGCATGACCTTCCTGAAATCCTTTCATCTCCGCAAGGCGAAATCAAGATTTCAGGAAGCGGGCCGCTTCATTCCTGCTCGTCTGCCGTCGCCTTGATGTCGCTCAGTGCTGCGATTAAGTCCCCGAGAATCTCCGCAGGTACCATGATCGTGTCACGGTTTCCGCCAACGTCTTCGGTTATTTTGACGACCATTCCGCGAGAATTTTGCTTGAGATCGAGATAAAACGTTTTTCGATCCGCGAGAATTTTTTCCGTGTGTAATAAATCTGTATCCACTGCTAATTTCGGTTGTATCGTATATATTCCAGACTTTCGACTACGTGCGGTGATTGTCAATTGAATTTCTTGACCGTTCGTGGTCGAGACGATCCGCTAGAAAAATGATGAGCAACTTGATCGATGCGTGATTTCCTTCCGATAGACCGACCTGCTTTCGTCTTGGCTCCGATGCAGGATGTGACTGATTTGCCTTTTATGCGGGTGATTGCTCGGCGCGGTGCACCGGATTGGTTCGTGACTGAGTATTTCCGAGTTCATCCTGACTCGTGTCTGAACCGGTATATACTCAGGTCTATCGTTGAAAATCAGACGGGGCGACCTGTTTTTGCACAGATGATTGGACGTGATTTGCCGAGTCTTGTGCGCAGTGCTCGCGAGTTAGCGAGTTATCCTATCGCGGGTATTGATCTCAACCTTGGTTGTCCGGCACCCATCGTTTGTCGGAAAGACGCCGGCGGTGGATTGTTACGCACTCCGGAAACAGTCAATCGTATGATAGGCATTTTACGCGATGCAATTGGGGGAAAATTCACTATCAAGACGCGGCTTGGTTACACCACCGCCGATGAGTTTCCCAAGTTGCTAGAAATTTTTCGCAGTCACGCGATTGATGGCCTGACCATCCATGGGCGCACAGTAGCCGAACGCTATCAGACTCCAGTGCATCCAGATTATGTGCAAGCTGCGGTGCAGGCGATGCCGTGCCCCGTCATCGCGAATGGTAACGTCGTTGATGTGGAGACTGGGGTTGCCTATCTTGCGCAAACCCGTGCGGCTGGACTGATGATAGGGCGAGGCGCGATTCGTAATCCGTGGATATTTTCTCAGCTTATTGCGGCATTCAAATCTGAGTCCGCCTTGGTTCCGTCTTATCGTGAGTTATGGAACTATGTGTTAGAGTTGTATGAAGAACTGGCCCTTGAGACGGTAAAATTCAACCCGCTTGCGCATGTCCAGCGGATGAAAAAAACTCTCGCGTACATCAGTCACGGGCTTGAGGGAGATTTCGAATACGACATGCGCCGAGCGAAAACGCCGGAAGAATTTCAGGAAATTTGTCGACAGCATCTTGACCATGATGTTCCGCTTCCCGCGAAGCCGCCGATAGGTTCCAAATTGTTCTGCGGATTTGAAGCGTTAGGGGTCAGGGAACCCTGAAAATTTTCTGGTTAGATGGGTCACGGGCGAGTTGTCCTGACTTGAAGCCCGTTACGTCGATGACATTAAATGGTCCGTAAGGACTGAGAACTTGGTCTGGGTTTTCAGTGCGCTGAGCGGTGGGATAGCCACCGGTAGCGGTCGGTGGGTCAGGCTCCAATTGGGACGGACTCGGGGGTGGTGCAAGGTCGATCTGTGAACCGTCAGGAGACATCGGTTTGAGCGTAAACGGCGGATCCGGTTGAAAACGCGGTGGCGGCACTGGAAGTGGCGGGGTGCAAGAAATCAAGACGGAGAGGCTTCCGGCGGCAATGTAGAGGACATGGTTTCTCATGATTTTAGTAGTTAGTTTTTCGGTAGATCATCGGGTGCGGTGCTTAGGTGTGACGAGATGCTTGGAAAGAATTACCAGCTTACGTAATTTTGAAATTCGATAGCGCTTATTAAAAACTCTAAATTGATCTTCACGCATTTTTGCTAGAAGACGTTGGTAAATTTCGCCCATAATCTGAGCGGGAATTAACGCGTTACAATCAGTTTTAGGTAAACACGCAATTGCCTCCTGATAGAAATTTTCTGCTCGGGTAGCCTCAAAGTTCATCAGTGCAATAAATCGCTCATCCCGCACTTGGCAGCGGAGATCGTTTTCAGTGTATTGGAACCGAGTAAGATCTTCCATCGGTAGATAGATTCTCTGGCCGTTTATGTAATCTTCTTGGACGTCACGAAGAATGTTAGTGAGT
>VFJU01000489.1 GCA_009885905.1 Verrucomicrobiota bacterium | reverse complement strand
GGTGACCCATTTGCAGCCTCTTGGCAATCCATTCGGTGCTTGCCGCTGTTCGCCCGCGGATCAGAGCGGCCATCAGTGCTTTGCCTTCGTCGCCTTTCCTGAGGAGGCAAAAAATTATAAGAGACAGAAATAATCAGAATATTCTAGCTGTAGCGAATTTGCTTGGCGGAATCAAGTCATGGGCGAGCACGGCGTAACGCCACTCCTTTTTTCAGACAAACAAAGGAAATACGATACGCAACAATCAAACCTATTTATTTGGCTGACACTTTAATTTTCAGCCGCCGAAGCGCGAGGGCGCACTTCGGAACACGCGAGGGCGCGTGTGCTCCCCTTGACTTATGCCGCTTGCCCACCCGTTTCAGTTGCACCCGAACAGCAGTGAAAAAATATCTTGACCTAGCGGGTGGGGAAGACACTGTGACACCAAAATAAGTATGCTCGAGGTTCGTGGCCACCATCGCCCACTTGGTTGTCGCGGTGTCTTTTTCCCCACCCCATTGCCGTTTTTACCAGTCCCAGTTTCAGCATCATCCACCTCGAAATACGAATTAGATGTCCCGCTTCACCCTGTCGATTCCCCGGTTCGCCATCGTTGCCACAATTTCTGCGGTCGCTTTTGCCCCGGTTGTGCATGCTGTTCCCTCCGTCGCGCGCGAATGGAACGAGGAACTCATGGCTGCCATCCGCAGAAACGTGCCAAACCCACCAGCTCATGCGCGCAACCTCCATCACACTGCGGTGGCGATGTATGATGCATGGGGAGCCTACGACACCACGTCCATCGGCTACATTTACAACGAAAAAATCTCACCCTTGCCGGGAACACCAGTCGCCATCGAGGCCGCCCGTCACGAGGCCATCAGCTATGCCGCCTATCGTGTACTGCGCAATCGCTTTGCCAGCGGAGCCGGGGCAGCCACGTCGCTGGCTAGTTTCGATGCGAAACTGACCGCACTCGGGTATTCCACTGTCACCGGCCAGTCCGCCACGACCCTCGCCACGACGCCGGCGGAACTCGGCAAACGCATCGGCCAGGCCATTCTCAACTGGGGTGCCACCGATGGATTTTCCCAAACCACCTATCCGACGGCTTACGATGTCACGGTCAACCCAAACATGCTGGCGGCCCGCGCCATGAGTGTCCTGGGCAACAACGGTGAAATTCCTAGCCAACCAAACATGCCGCTCGGCGTCGGCATCCCGTTGATTGCGGACTTCGCCCATTTCTACACTGCGGATACCGATCCGAATTTCTGGCAACCGCTGGCACTCTCCGCCTCCGTCACTCAAAATGGCGTCCCGTTTCTAGGGGGGATTCAAACGTTTGTCGGCGTGCAAGGATTGGCCACTACCCCGTTCAGCCTCACCCGGACTGATCCGCTGAAACCGTGGGTCGATATCGGACCGCCATCGCGGCTCAGCATGCCGGGCGATCCAAGCCTCACCGATGCCGTCTATAAGGAGAATGCAATGGATGTTCTCCGCAAATGCGCCAAATTGAATGACCCAACCGTGGTCAATTTTTCCCCCGGCGCCTATGGCAATAACCCGCTCGGGGCTGACACCGGCACGGGGCATCCCGTCAACCCGGTGACCGGCCTTCCCTATACGTCCAATCCAGTAAAAGTCGGCGATTTCTTTCGCGTCCTGGCCGAGTTCTGGGCCGATGGCCCGAACTCCGAGACGCCTCCCGGCCACTGGCATGTGCTGGCCAACGAAGTGTCAGACAACCCACTCACCGTGAAAAAAATCCGCGGAACGGGTCCGACACTGAATGACTTGGAATGGGATATTAAAACCTATTTCAGTGTATCCGCAGCCACCCATGATGCCGCCTGCGCTGCTTGGTCGCTCAAACGCTACTACAACGGCCCACGACCGATCACGATGATTCGCTACATGGGCACCATGGGGCAGTCGTCCAACATCGTCGGCCCTTCCTATAATACGCAGGGCTTGCCACTTGAGACCGATGTGGTCGAAGTTATCACGGCTGCAACCTCTGCCATGGGAGGAAAGCACGAGCAAGTCTGGAATGTTTACCTCAATCAGATGGACCCCGGTGTCTTGCACATAGGCAAAATCGCCGTGTATTCTTGGCCCGCCGAGCATGTGAATAATCTGCCCGCGCCCTCCATCGCCACCAATCAGAGCTTGGTTTGCTGGATGCTGGCAGCAGACTGGGTGCCGTTTCAGCGCAAGACCTTCAATACTCCCGCCTTTCCCGGTTACATCTCCGGCCACAGCACGTTCTCTCGTGCCGCTGCGGAAGCTCTCACGTTGCTCACCGGAAGCCCCTACTTTCCCGGCGGTTTCGGCCAACATACCGTTGCCGCCAATTCCCTGCAGATCGACAAAGGACCCAGTGCCGCTGTCGATCTTCAGTGGAGCACCTACTACGATGCCGCCGACCAGGCCGGTGTGTCCCGCCGGTGGGGCGGCATTCACCCCAGCGAGGACGACTACCCAGCGCGGATCGTCGGCGCGCAGGTCGGAAAATCGGCCTTTGCCCTGGCGGAGAAATACTGGAACGGCACTGCGGTGAGTGAAGACATGTCCCCCGAAATCACGATGCTCCCTAATGGTCATGTTCGCGTTACTTGGAAAGCTCTGCGCGGCATGCATCACAAGGTGCAAAAATCCCCCGATCTATTAACCTGGTCCGATGCCACCGCAGGTTCCGTCTCCTACACGAATGATGCCATCCCGGGGAATGTCAGTGGAACATTCACAGACACCATCCCGACACCCGGAAAGGGATTCTATAAAATCATCCGCTCGACCGTGCAGTAAGCCGGGCAGTAGTTTGTTTGGGAAGTTGTTTATAGGCCATTGAAAAATTACAAGAGACAGAAACAATCAAAATGTTCTTGCTCTGTGAATTTGCTTGGCGAAATCCAGTCATGACCGAGCACGGTGAACGCTACTTCTTTTGCTCCGACAAACAACGGGGATGCGAAACCCAACAACCAAACCTATTTATTTGTCTGACACTTTAATTTGATCTTTGTCTCTTATAATTTTCGATTCGCCACCCACTAAAATCTCTGATGTGCCCTTTAATTTTACAAACCACGTGGTTAGAACGAGTACGTCAAGGACACTCCACCATAGAAGAAATCGTCCAGTGACTCGTCTCCCGCATATTGGTCTGGATCGGAATTGATCGCGAAATTGTAGGAACCATTCATAACGAGCGACAAGCGGTCCGACAGTGGGATCTCTGCTGCCAGCCCCATTTCGAGATTGTTTGCGCCGTTGTGACCGTCTGAGATATAGCCGGAGTTGATGCTAAACACTAGATTGGGACTGAACGTCAACCAAGGCTTGATCTCGTATTCACCGTTCAACCCGAGTTCGAAAAACGTCCCTTCTGCCTCAAACGAATAATACCCAAGCGCGGAAACGGCCAAGTTCCATGGCAGTGCGCCATACTCAAGTCCCAGCCCGACCTCATTGTCGTGCGCGTCGGCTGAGAAAAATCTCAAGTGCGTGTGGCCACGCTGATTTCGAAGTCGCCGATCGTATGATTGTATTGCAGCCATGAATTCAACTCGTCGTAGTCTGCTGCTGGACGGTTCGCATACCAGATTCCGACGGTGAATCCTTGATAGCCCAATTCCAAGGTGTTCCCCAGCAAGCCATCTCCATCGAGATTGTCCCGTCCTTCCGAAACATAACGGCTCTCGTAGCCGGCGCTTAGATCGACCTCGAGAAAGGTTGCTGACGCGGATCGCTGCTCCAACGCCCCGGCGGCAGCTCCGTCCGTGCGAGTTTGCTCGATGCTCACCACATCGGCAGCACGGCATTCAATTCCTGTTAACCCGAGCAAGCAGATCGTGAAAGAATAGCGGAAAAGAGTTTCAATGCTCCAAATTTTTAAACAGTTCGATTTCATGAGCATGCGCAGCCTTTCGGCGACGGGAGCGCAACTAAACGCAAAATCAAAACATGAAAATTGCAAATTTACTGTAATTGATGAAATGATCGATCAGCCCTATCCACTGGTCAAAAATTTTGATTATTTCTGTCTCCTGTAATTTTATGCCATTTTTTGCATCTTGGCTATGTCACCGCCTCACCGCCTCACCGCCTCACCGCCTCACCGCATCACCGCATCACGAGGCCGTTCGATGAAACCATTTTCGAGTACCCGCTTTACGTTGAACGAGCCAAGTTTTCGCGTTTTCAAAAATCCGTCCCAAGCGCACTCAGCAAGGGTGCCGCGCCGAAGAGTGTCGAAGAGCCATTGGTCGGTGTAATTCGGATTCTCCTGTTTCACGCCGGCCCGTATTTCCCTAAGCCACTTCTTATTGAAATTTTCCTGTGATCCGATGCTAGGACTCACCACGATGGGTATTCCTAGTCCGCAGTAAAATGACAGCTCACTTGGCTTGGTCCACAGGATGTCGGTTTCGTGCAACGCATTGTGAAAGAGGTCGAAGTACTCGTGGAGCGATTCGGAATAAATGATGCTAATCGAGTCTCCACTCAGATCGACCTCCGCTTTGGTGGCCTCGAAGTAGTCTCTAACATCCTTCCTAATGCCGGCGACGAGGATAAGGCGGACTTCACCTGCTTGCAGTTTGGTCTTGAGACTCAGCGCGATCTTGCGGCCAATCTCTTTCTGAGCGCCCGCACCACCTACGGCAAAGGCAATCGTCAGCATGCGGTCATTCTTAAAAACGCAATTTTGCTCACCGAGAAAAAATTCCACATTGCGTCCATGGCGCGCGCGGAATTTACCCAATGGGTCGAGGTAAAACAATCGCTGCCCCAGATCCCGCTTCAAAACTGTTAGGTTTTCATCGCCTAGCAGGCCGATGGGCAGCGGGAAACCAGTGATATGAATTCGTTCCTCAGGCACACCGTAGGCCGTGAGGCGGTGAGCCGCTTTGCCGCAGGGTGCAAAGTATTCCACTCGGCTTTCCATGGGTTTTTTCGCGACCCAAACCCGATTGATATCCGCATCGCAGATGATGCAATAAACTCGATTGGATCCCTTCCTGTCCGCCGCGATCGCCGAGGCGTAAAAAGACGTGATGATGGGAATGTTCTTAGACGATGTGATCTCAAGCATGCTCTTGCACAAGCCTTGGTCGATCTGCATCTCGAGCAGGTTGACCAAAAAAGTCGCGTTGGATAGATTACGAAATGGATAAAATGAGGGAATTTTCAGCATCAAGCCTAGCAAGGAAAACAGCGGCGAACCAATGATAGGAATTCCCTTGGCCTGGGAAAAAAACTCATAAATATTCAACATCCCCTGCCACAATTTGCGCTCCGAAATTGATATCCGCTTGCCTGACCCTACCGTGATGATTTCCTCCTCGGCGAGATACTTCAATGGATAGACGGCACGCTGGTGCCCGTAACCCATGTCTGCCGATACCAACCAGACGCGTTTTGCAGAATCACTCATGTCCGATGATGTAGGTAAGTTCAAATCAGGCATCATGCATTAAAATTGTCCTGAATCTGGCATGGCGGGAAACTGATCTGATCCGAAAATTTTATCGAGTGAATTATGCAATGCGATGGTCACTCCACCCACATTCTTGCCTCTTTGCGGCGGAGGCGTTTGCTACCGGGAAGATTGAGCGATGCGCTCAAATTATTAGAGACAGAAATAATCAAAATATTCTTGCTCTAGCAAATTTGCTTGGCGAAATCAAGTCATGACCGAGCACGGCGAACGCTACTTCTTTTGCCCCGACAATAACGGTGATGCGAAACGCAACAACCAAACCTATTTATTTGTCTGACACTTTAATTTTGGCGTAGCCGCTCATTTTTGCATGACTTTGGCGATCATTCCGAAATGACGATCCCGTTCCAGCAATTCCACCCCGTGGCGTGTCGCGCAGGCGAAAACCAGCACATCGCTGAAAGGCACGTTGACTCCGGCCTGCAAGCAAGCTCGTGCGATCTTTGCGGCCTCGACCCAGCAAGCGTCATCGAAATCAAGCCAGTGGCTCACTTCCCGCCAGCCATTCAGGTTTTCCTCTTCACGTTTTCCTTTGGCTCCCTGGTGGAGTTCCACCCATACCGGCCATGTCATCGCCGTGCGTCCGGCACGCAACAACGCCGCGAGCTCCGCCTTCAACGATTCGTCCCCGGTCTTGCGGGAAACTTCCACCCAAACCGAGCTGTCGATGAGAATCACGGAGCTCATGGTTCACGGTCTGCGGCTTGTCTCAATGCGATAGCTTCAAGGTCACCTGCCTCGATCTGGTCATTGCTCGCAAACTCCAGCGTGCCGAAGCTCGCCACCAGGTCCTGAACCCGTTGCTGACGGTTGTAACTCTCCAAGGCTTTCACCACCGCCTCGCGCTTCGTCTTCGCGCCGGTGAAGCGCATGGCATCCGCCAAAGCCGCATCAGGAATATCAATTGTTGTTTTCATGGAATCCAGATACACGGAAAATCGGAATCCCGCAAGACGTAAATTGAAGCAGTCGTTCAGCAGAAAGTGGCTGTGACGTCTCGCCGCAGGCCCTTGCCGGAGCGGGTCGCGCCGAGCATTCCTCCACCGCCCCCTGTAGGGAGATTTTCACCGCGTTATGTGTCGGAAGAGTCGGTAAACGGGTGGTCATCAAATAGTGTTTCAGAAAAATCGTATTCGGAGTGGCTGGCTCTGGAGCGGAGAAACCGAAACGCGGAGGTAGCGGGGCTCTTCTTCTTTTCAATCACGGCACAACCGCAGAAGAGCTCCGCGCCGCATCCGGCAGAGCCGGAGCTGCCATTGGCGCGAGCAGAGCTTCGCGCAGTCCGGAGTGCGGCACGCTCTGCTGCCGCCAGTGGGGGATGGACGCTCTGCTCCATGCGGGGCGGAGCTCTTCCTCTTCCTCTTCTCTAACGCAGGAGGAGCTCCGCGCCGCATCCGGTAGGGCTGACCCTCCGCGGTCGGCCGACTTGTCGCCAGCGGCGTGACAGAGGAAAAATTGTCGATTGATGAATTTTGATTTTTGAATGACCTCTTCGGCGGGCAGTGGGATTGAGCCGAATCAGGAGATTTCACGGCATTTCTCATTCACCTCTAACATAGTTCTCCCAACCGCTTTGCCAAGATTTCTTTTGGCGGCGGTTTTCTGGCGAGTGGTATTCCTGCTTGCCCGGTGTTTTCGAAAACCGGGATGCGACTTATGCTCATGTGGGCGACAAGCCCACTCTCCTTGATGGATGCTGGTGTTAAACAGTGGCGGCGTATGATCAACCTCCGGTGCGAGGTGGACGCTTTTTCTTTGAGTCGGGTGTGGCGTCTCTCATGGCACCTGGTTTGCCTTGGCTCCGTGCTTTTTGCATTTCTGCCTGACGAGCGGCCATGCGCTGCACCCATGATTTGCTTTCAGCGCCGCTGCGCGCCTTGAGTTCTGGCTCAGGCACCTTGCTCATGAGCCATGTCTGACCGATCGAGAAAATGTTTTGTGTGGTCCAGTAAAGCGCCAGCGCTGAGGCGAAGTTATAACAGAAAAAGAAGAACATGAATGGCATGAACATCATGATTTTCTGTTGCATGGCATCGCCAGTTTTTGGTGTCATGCGGATTTGCAGGAAGCTGCTGATGGCCATGACGATGGGCAGGATATTCAGTGGGATGCCGCCGAGGAAAGCGAGGTGGGTGAGGGTGTCGGGTTGTGATAGATCGTTCACCCAGAGGAAGCCTTGTCCGCGGAGCTCCACGGCGTATTCCAGCATCCGGTAGAAGCCGAAGAAAATCGGGAT
>VFJU01000177.1 GCA_009885905.1 Verrucomicrobiota bacterium | reverse complement strand
TGGTGTAAACGGCACCCGTTGGGTTGCCTGGTGTGTTGATGATGACCATCTTGGTCGCAGGAGTCATCGCTTCCTCGAACTGCTCGGGGGTCATTTTCCATCCGGTCGCTTCCTTGGTTTCGACGATCACTGGCACACCTCCCGCGAGACGGACCATCTCTGGGTAGGAAACCCAAAATGGTGATGGAATGATCACTTCGTCACCCTCTTCGATGACGGCAAGGATCGCGTTATAACAGGCCATCTTTGCGCCACCGGTGACGCAAATTTGGTTGGCGGCGTAGTCGAGGTTGTTATCGACCTTAAATTTATTTGAAAGGGCGGCGCGGAGTTCAAGAATTCCACCGGCGGGGGTGTACTTGGTTTTTCCTGCGAGAAGCGCGGCGATGGCTGCGTCCTTGATGAACTGCGGCGTATCGATTTCAGGTTCGCCACCGGCGAGTGCGTAGACTTCTTCGCCATTGGCGATCATTGCCTTAGCCTGCGCCGTGACGGCGAGAGTGAGCGAGGGAGAAACTTGGGCGATACGGGATGAAATGCTTTGCATAAGAGCGTGCGATTGATGATTGATCCCCCAAACTGGGCGGAGCAACTGAGTTTGCACAGCCCCAGCACGGGCGGGTGGGTGTTGTGAATCATCCCCTCTGAGGTGGCAAGCGAAATGGTGAGCATTTCCTAACAAATAGCAAATTTCATGACCTCCATGTCCGAAGTGCGCGCCGATTATGGACTTGCACAGTCTGACGATGCGCTGAAGTCTGCGACGGTGATTTCTCCGCTCGAGATTGTAAAACTGGTGCTACCGGTTTACTTGTTGCTGGTCGCGGGGGCGGTCTTGCGAAGGACGGGTCTGATTCGGAAGGAACACGACGCTGGGATCATGCGGGTGGTTTTTTCGGTGATGTTTCCCTGCTTCATTTTGGATAAAATCCTCGGAAGTTCTGGGCTGCACAGTGGTTCCGGAGTGCTGTGGGCGATCGGTCTGGGCGGTGGAATGATCTTGGTGGGAATACTACTTGGATATGGGGTAGCGAGACTCATAGGGCTTGAAAATGGAACGGGAATGCGGACTTTCGCGCTGAGTGCCGGATGCCAAAATTATGGCTACACTGCGGTCCCCGTGGTCGAAATCATCTGGGGATCCAGCGCATTAGGCTTACTTTTTGTTCATAATGTAGGCGTGGAAATCGCCATTTGGTCGGTCGGTGTGATGCTCCTGAGTGGTGGTCGTAAGTTTTTTTGGCGAGCTTTGCTCAATGGTCCGATGATAGCGGTGGTCGTTGGATTGCTGCTGGTGGCGCTGAACGTGGACCAGCTGGTGACGGGACCCGCGCGGGTGGCGATGTCGCTGACCGGTGTGGGCGCTTTTCCCCTAGCGATTCTTCTCACTGGGTGCTCGATGGTGGACATGGTGGGCGCAGAAAGACCCTGCTGGAAAATCATCGTAGGCGGCGCGGTGACGCGTCTCGTACTCGCTCCGATCGCAATATTATGCGCCGCGAAATATTTACCTCTGCCGGTGGGAATACGACAGGTCTTAGTGGTGCAAGCGGCGATGCCAGCGGGAATGACATCGATCATGTTAGCGAGGATCTATGGTGGCCGCCCGGGGGTGGCGGTTCAGGTCGTGCTCGCGACCACTGTGTTGAGTTTGCTGACCTTGCCTTGGATCATCACGTGGGGCAATCAATGGATCGGGTTGCATCCTTTGATTCCCTGAACAACCCAAACGAATTTGCTCATGCAAAATGAAATGATTCTAATCAAAAATTCATGATGATCGTCTACACCGAAACATTTTCACTACAAACTCACGGCAAGGGTACCACCGAAATCACTCGCGAGGTGGCTGCCATCATTTCCCGATCTGGTGTTAGATGTGGAACGGTCACCGTATTCGTGCAGCACACAAGTGCGAGTCTTGTCATCATGGAAAATGCAGATCCCAGCGCGCGACGTGACTTGGAAATTTTTTTTGACAAGCTTGTGCCTGAAAACACGCCGTGGTTTATCCACACGCAGGAAGGGCCAGATGACATGCCAAGTCACATTCGGATGGCACTGACCCGGACGAGCGAGGTCATCCCCATCATTCATGGAAGAATGACCTTGGGCACGTGGCAGGGCATTTTTCTCTTCGAACACCGGAGACTTACTCACCTCCGCCAAATCGCCGTCAGCGTCATCGGTGAATGAGTTGAATTTCCCAAAGCACCGCTCATAATCAAGCCATCACGATGAATCATCCCACTGACCTGCTGATTGAACTAGCAATAGCCGAAGATATCGGTGGGGGCGATGTGACGACGCGCTATTTCATACCAGAAGACCGACAAGCCAGCGCATGGGTGGTGGCACGAAAAGACGGCGTCGTCTCCGGTGGAGAAATCGCCGCACAGGTTTTTCGCAAGGTCGATCCGGAATTGCTCGTGCAAATTCTGACCTCCGACGGCACCCACGTCGTTGCTGGTAGCCAATTAATTCGCATTCAAGGCTCCGCGCGGTCTATTCTAACCGCTGAACGTACCGCTCTCAATTTTCTCCAACACCTCAGCGGTATCGCCACCCTCACTGCATACTACTGCAAGCAAGTTCTAGGAACTCACACCCGTATCCTAGACACTCGGAAAACGACACCGGGATACCGCATGTTAGAAAAAAAAGCGGTGCGTGATGGCGGTGGCACCAATCACCGACAGGGTCTTTATGACCGAGCGATGGTGAAGGACAACCACCTCGTCGCAGAAGGTGGCATCGCCGCGATCCAAGCAGGCATCAAAAAGTTAAAGATTAATCAACCCAACGTCGAGGTGGAGATTGAGGCCGACAGCATCGAGCAAGTCCGTGAATTTCTCGCTCTCGATGGCGTGGACTATATCCTATTAGATAATATGACTTTGGTGCAGCTCAGCGAGGCGGTGGCTTTGCGTGGCTTACGGACCAAGCCCATGCTGGAAGCTAGCGGTGGAATCACGTTAGAATTACTCGCTGAAATTGCAGCAACGGGTGTGGATTTCATTTCCGTAGGCGCACTCACCCACTCGGCGCCCGCACTCGACATCGGTTTAGATTTCCAATCCATCTAACAATCGATGAGCCGAGAAGAGTTTACCGCTGCCGCCGCAGATTTTCCGGATCCATTTCACTTGATGATCCGGGAATCGGTCGAATCCACCAACGACGAAGTCCACTCACTCGCTCAAGATGGGGCTCCCCACGGGCGGATCGTGCTGGCCGAGAGACAAACCGCAGGTCGCGGTCGCCGTGGAGCCGCGTGGTTCGCACCAACCGGTGAGTCGCTCGCGTTTTCAATCCTGCTCCGCCCCACTGAAGCGAAAACTCTCTGGCCACGACTCGCTCTGGCCACGGGACTTGCAGTGGCCGAAGCCATCGAGAGCTTCGGACCTCAAGTCGGCATCAAATGGCCTAACGACGTCTGGATCGGTGCGCGAAAAGTCGCAGGAATTTTGGTGGAGGCCGGGGCGGATTTCGCAGTGGTCGGCATCGGCTTGAACGTCAACACCACCGAGTTTCCACCCGAGGTGGAAAAAATCGCAACCTCCTTGCAGATGGAAACTGGCCAGGCTTTTTCACGAGCCGAGGTCATGGCGGCTGTAATCCACCGATTTTCGATTCGCAGCAGACAGATTGGCCCCTATTTTCCCGAGTTGATTTCCACCGTCCGGCAGCGCTGCGTTCTCACGGGTCAGCATGTGAGCCTGATCACGGCGGGAGAAGCGCGCAAAGGCACGGTCGAAGGCATCGCCGACAGCGGAGAACTATTATTTCGCAGCGAAAAAGGCCTCGAGCGGTTGATCCAAGCCGACGAAGTGAGACTGTTGCTTTCGTAAAATCTAGCGTATTATTAATATGTCAAAAATTAATTCCGCATCATGAAATTCATTCAATCCCTGATGATTTCCTGCCTCTTCCTTCCGTGCTGTGCTCCGGTCAAGTCCGAGAAAAAACCCACTGAAAAACCTAAGTTAGAAGATCCCAAGCTCATCGGGCGCATTGCGTCGATCCCCGCCGACCGCCGCTTCGTCTTGATCCAGAGTTACGGCAAATGGACCCTCGAACCAGGGCAAATTCTAACCACACGCGGCCCTAACGACCGCACCGCCAATCTGCGAACCACCGGCGAGGCGCTCGGTGAATTCGCCGCCGCCGACCTCCAGTCCGGCACCGTTGAAGTGAGCGACGCAGTCTATTCGCAACACCTCGCCAAGCCCACTCCACCACCCATTTCCTCCGAGACCGAGCCACCCCAGGGAGAACTCACTCGGGAAAATGTTCAAAAAAATAATTAAGTTTTGTGAAATTCTTTGCTTTAAATCTCTTTTATTATCAAGTATCTTAAAAAAGTCCCGCCTGAAAAACCAGGTACAGTCATAAATATTTAATTTTAGAGTTGATTACTATCTAGGAAACAAGGTAGCTTCTCTTTCGCAATGGCTGTGCCCCCTTACATGTCCCGAAACATGAACACTACAACCAGCCAAAATGAAAACAATGAATGCCCCGGGCGCTTCGGTGAAAGCCGACGTGGACCGTCTTGCTGACTTCGTCCTGTTTACCCAGCGGAGTTGCATCCTAAACCTGTCATCAGAACTCAACAAAGGGAATGTCTCATTCCCGCAGTTCTTCCTACTAACCTACTTATCAAGCGAAGATTATCTAACGATGTCTGATATTGCAAAAAAGATGGGCCACTCGACCGCCGCTGCCACCGGCTTAGTCGATCGGTTGGAAAAATTGTCATATGTTGAGCGGATTCACGCCGCAGAAGATCGCCGTAAAATCATGGTGCGCATCACCGCTAAAGGAATCGAACTTGTTTCGAAGATGCGCACGGAAATCGCGAACGATCTGGTGGGTATCCTTGCAGGTATGGATGAAGATCAGGCCGAAACCGTGGAACACACCAAGCGCGCCATCCGTGGTCGTGCAATCGCGTGACCTATCGTTTTTGCCTCTGAAATAACCAGCTTGGCGAATCCTAAGCGCCTCCGTTACCATTACTAGGTGACGGAGGCGTTTCCTTTTCTCGATTTATTCCAAAAGATCCCCGGCGTGCGCGCGGAGTGGATCGGTCGTGTGCCGGAGTTATCGATCACCGGCGACCGCGATGAAGCGATGACTCAACTGCGACCCCACCACGAATCCGCCGTCGCTGCCTTCGCCGGACCCACGACTCCTTGGTGGCGAGCCGAACAAGTCCACGGCACGGAGATCGCCATCGTTCCGGGAGCTCGTCAAATCCTTTCCCCCGATGGATTACCCGTAATCCCTGGAGTCGACGGATTGATCACCGCGGAACCGGGGGTGGTTCTCGCAATTTACGTCGCAGATTGCGGGCCGATCTGGCTCGCCGACCCCAAATCCGGAGCGATCGGACTGCTACACTCGGGAAAAAAAGGCACCGAGGGAAATATTTTCAACAAAGCACTCCAGCTCATGGCAAAAAATTTCGGCACTCGCCCTGAAGATGTGTTCTCAATTTTGGGACCTTGCATCCGCCCCCCACATTACGAGGTGGACTTTGCTCGAGAGATCGGACGGCAAGCCAAGCGCGCTGGAGTCGGAAACTTCATCGATTGCGAGCTTGATACCGCCGCCGACTTGCGGCGTTTTTACAGTTACCGCTTAGAGGCTGGCAAGACTGGCCGCATGATGGCACTCATCACTCGCGATTTTATCCCATGAATTCATTCACTCTACAAGCCCCAGCCAAGCTGAACCTTTCACTGCGCATCCTCGGCAAGCGGGATGATGGGTTTCAT
>VFJU01000109.1 GCA_009885905.1 Verrucomicrobiota bacterium | reverse complement strand
TCTGCCCGCGAAGAAATGCAGCCGCGTTGGCAGGATCGCCGAATGCGGTCTTGAATAACTTGTCGTGAGGTTGATGCACCGCTTTATCCGCCATCTCGGGTTAACCTTCGCGAAGCTAGATTTCCGTGACAAGGGGAAAAGTCGGGCAATCTCAGCATTAACCTTGCACAGACCAGTGCCGATGAGTGCGGTCTACAGTTGTCACCGGAGCCTCTCTCGATTAGACACTTACCCGCACGGTATGAAAGCCTTTCTGCACAGCCTCAACATCGGCACGCTCGCCCTTTGGTTGAGTGTCGTTGGGTTTGCCAGTGTCGGTGAGGCGTTAGATGTTTGGTTTCCAAGCCCATTCACAGAAACCACGACACATTCTCTGATGGCGCAGGACGAGGTCTTACTCGGCGTAACGAGCGAAACCGAGACCCTCACTCCGGAACAACGCGATACATCTTCACCTGATACCGCAGAAAAACTAACAGCACTTCCGGATATGCCTGAGTCCCCCACCCTCGGCCCCCTACCCACCATCCCAGAAATACCGAGTCCTTCCCCCACCACGGCTATCGTCAAATCCTCCTCATCAGGCGGTTCACTCGCGTCCCTACCAAAGCAAGCCACCCATCGAAGTTCAGGCAACCGCGCATCCAGCGACTCATCTTCTAGCAGGATATCCAACGGTCGCATGCCCAGCCCGCAATACCCAGCCGAAGCCAAGCGGAAAAACCAAACCGGCACGGTTACCGTCGAGTTCACCGTGGACGCCAGCGGACACGTCACCTCAGCCCACGCGCTATCTTCCTCAGGCTGGCCTCTACTCGACTCCGAGGCCGTTCGCGCCGTTCGCCGTTGGATTTTCCCTGCTGGCAAAGTGATCACGCTACAAAGACCCATCGTTTTTCAACTTCGCTAAATTTCTAACATTAAAATAATCACCATGCTTGCCAACATCGTCGTGGAAAAATTCATCGAAGGCGGTTGGGTCATGTGGCCCATCCTCGCCACATTTTTCCTCGCACTCTGCGTAATTCTGGATCGCATGGTCTGGTGGTCGCGCCTCCATGCCAGCCTGCAAAACGAAAAACAAGAACAAGCACGCAACGCCATCGGCACGGGTGATTTCAACATCGCGTGGGAACTTACCAAGAAAAACGAAGACCCCTATCTCAAAAATCTAGCAGAAGGAATGACCCATGCCCATACATCGATGCTCGCCGCGATGCAGCTACACGCCACACGTATCATCGAGCATTCCGAAGCCCGCATGTGGGTACTCAGCACCTTGATCACCCTCGCTCCTTTGTTAGGCTTGTTCGGCACGGTCGTTGGTATCATGGGCTCGTTTTCATTCATCGGTGACGAACAACTTGCTGCCAGCAAGGTCTCTGGCGGGATCGGTGAGGCACTCATCGCCACTGCATGCGGCATCGCCATCGCCATCCTCTGCCTGCTGCCATACAATTTTTTTCGCAAGCGAGTATCCGTTCTACGCGGCTCGCTTGAGCGCTGGATCAACCACACAGAATTACTCGTCAAGTCAGCGAAAGAACACGGCCATGACCTGGAAATCTTCGCCGCCAATCAAGCCAAACGCTAATGCCCGTCAAACTCCAAAACATTTCAGATGACGATGAGGCCCGCATCGAGGTGATCCCTCTCATCGACATCATGTTTTTTCTCTTGGCTGCGTTTATGTTAGTAAGCCTCAGCATGACACAACTCCACCGTGTACCCATCGCTTTGCCAGGGGCTTCCACAGGTGTTGCTGATTCGCAAGCGCCGCCGGTATTGATCGCTGTGGATGCAAATGGCGTTACCACTTGGGACCAGAAAATTGTCACACTTTCAGAGATCACTAACGGTTTAAAATCCATGACCAAAACGGAACAGACACAGGTACTCATCGCTGCGGATGAACAAGCACGCCACAAGCAAGTGCTCAGCGTACTCAACGCGGTGCGCGAGGCAGGTATCGAAAAAGTCAGCTTTGAATCAAAACAAACGCCCCCAAACTGATGAACCCGCGCGTCTTGACCATCCTCAACACCATCGGATGCATCATCCTTGCTGGGTGGGTGGTATTTCACTGGTTTAAGGAACGAAAGATGCATGAAAATCTAACATTCATTCAATCAGAATTCATACGCAGTGAAAAATTAGCTGCCAGCGAGAGCGAGCGAGCAGCTGCCTTAGGGCGAGATATCGATGTGCTCAAGGAAACTATCGAGATGACCCAGCAAGCTGCAGAACGATCCGCCGACTCACTCACGGCGGCCACCGCACTAACTCATGAGCTAAGAAATGAAATCAACGCTAGTCACAAACAACTCAACACATGGCAATCCGCCCTCGCCGAGCGCGACGCCAAAATACGTAGCCTGAACGCAGAGCTCATTTCGACCCGCCAACGCCTTGACGCAGCCGTCGCCGCGCTCAAGGCCGCTGGGGC
>VFJU01000334.1 GCA_009885905.1 Verrucomicrobiota bacterium | reverse complement strand
TCAACTAAAGAATTATTCACTGCGATGTAACGCCCACCGATGTCTTTGATGAAAAATGCCGTGTCGGCCATATGATCAAAAAGTTGTTCCAGCAGCGTCGTATTCACGCTGCCAGTAGAAATAATATTTTTTGCAGTTATGATATTTTTCATGCTCGTTTGCTATTTACTGCCAAGACGAATAGGTCGTGATTATTTAATATCGATAAATTGTATTATTCAACCACGTATCGATTTGCATTATGAATTTTCTCAAAGGTTTTTTACTGGTCTTCATATCTATCTTTATTACCCATCATTTAAGTTTTGGAGAAGTTGAGTCTGATAGGAAGCCAAACATTATTTTCATCCTCGCGGACGACCTTGGTTATGGTGATGTTCAATGCCTCAATCCGAAACGCGGAAAGATTAAGACTCCGCATCTGGATAAGCTTGCCTCGCAAGGGATGACTTTTACGGACAGTCACAGCGGTTCTTCGGTTTGTACCCCGACGCGATATGGTCTTCTCACGGGCCGCTATGCTTGGCGTACTCGTTTGCAAAACGGAGTTTTTGATGGTTACGTTCCACCGCTCATTGCTGCCGATCGTTTGACCCTTCCATTATTGCTAAAACAAAATGGATATCAGACTGCCTGCATTGGTAAATGGCACCTAGGATTTACCATCGTTGGGGCAGACAAATCTGGCTACGCGCCGAGTCAGAAAAACCCAAGAACCAAATGGACGGGAGCACCGATTGGAGCGGTTACCCGCGATGGACCGCTTTCTAGAGGATTTGATACTTTTTTTGGATTTCATCACGCTCGCATGATGAGGTCGGTGTTTGATGGTGACCGTGTCAGTGAGTTCATCGATCCAGTTGAAATGCTTCCAGCGTTGGTAAAACGGAGTTGTGATTTCATTTCAAGTCAGGCTGATGCTTCAAAACCATTTTTTCTTTATCTCCCGTTAGGATCACCTCATGACCCCATCGTCCCGTCTAAAGATTGGTTAGGAAAAAGTGGTCTCGGCACTTACGCCGACTTCGTGATGCAAACAGATGCGGCCGTGGGTGAGTTGCTTCAGGCATTGGATCGATCTGGAATTGCAAATAACACTCTGGTGATTTTTTCCAGCGACAATGGTTGCGCGTCTGTGGTTGGAATTGAAAAACTCGCAAGTCAGGGTCACTTTGTGAGTGGGGATTATCGCGGTTCTAAAAGCGACATTTGGGACGGTGGACACCGGGTACCGTTTTTAGTCCGTTGGCCTAGCAAGGTTAAGCCTTCAAGCCAAAGTAAACAGCTTGTTTGCCTAACTGATTTCATGGCTACCTGCGCTGAAATTCTATCAGTAAAACTTCCTGACGGAGCTGCTGAAGACAGTGTAAGCTTTTTTAGTTCGCTTATGAGTAAAGATACGATCTTACCGCGCTCTGCTGTAGTGCATCACAGCAACAATGGTAAATTTGCAATTCGAGATGGTAATTGGAAGTTGAATTTTTGCAGTGGATCTGGTGGTTGGAGTGCTCCCACAGACGGGGATGCAACTAAATTGTCACTA
>VFJU01000113.1 GCA_009885905.1 Verrucomicrobiota bacterium | reverse complement strand
TGCCGCAGCCGTTCGGACCGACGATGCCAGTCACGCCTTTGGCGAACTCAAAGATGGTTTTGTCCGCAAACGACTTGAAGCCTAGGATTTCGAGTGACTTGAGATACATACAGATAGGATTGGTTAGTGTGGAAGTCCGAGAGGGAACTGGACTTGGAAAACCCTAGACGAATTCACCTGATCTGCAACCCAATAGGTGGCAATCACGCTATATGTAGTACCAAATTACCACTTGAGGCACAATATGGAGTGCTGTGCGGTAATTAGGATTCCTGAAGCAAATTACAAAAGCGACTCACGAATCGCAGTAAAAAATAGGCAATGGGTTAGGCCAATTCCTCTTTCCGCAAGCTGACAATCGGTTCGATTACGGTGGGCAAGGCCTGCATGGTGGTGAGCGCTGCACGCATCCGCCCCTCGACGGTCTCGTGCGTCAAGATGATCAAGTCGGTCTGACTTTCGCCTTCCTCGGACTCGCGTTGTAGCACCGCGTCGATCGAGATATCTCCGTCGGCTAAAATTTGCGTGATGGCCGCCAAGACACCTTTTTGGTCGACCACTCGCAAACGGAGGTAAAATGCGGTCACCACTTCTGCGATGGAAAGTACGGGTGTGGCGTGCAGTTCGTCCGGTTGAAACGCCAAGTGCGGCACGCGGTTGCCGGGCGCCGCAGTGTGCAAGCGCGCGATGTCTACCAGATCCGCGATCACCGCGGAGGCGGTTGGTTCGCTGCCCGCGCCTTTGCCGTAGTAAAGTGTCGTGCCCACGGCGTCGGCTTGCACCATGACCGCATTCATCGCGCCCTCGACGTTGGCGATTAGACGCTTGGATGGTACCAATGTCGGATGGACTCGCAACTCAATGCCCGATTCCCGCCGCCGTGTGATTCCTAACAACTTGATTCGGTATCCAAGCTGTTCGGCGTAACGAATGTCCACAGCTTGTAGACCGGTGATGCCCTCGATGTGTGCGTGATCAAACTGCACTGGAATGCCGAAGGCGATCGCGCTCATCAGAGTTGCCTTGTGCGCGGCGTCGACGCCCTCGATATCGAAGGTTGGATCGGCCTCGGCGTATCCGAGGCGTTGTGCTTCTGCCAAGGCCTCAGCGAAGTCCAGACCCTTGTCGCGCATTTCTGATAGAATGAAATTGGTCGTTCCGTTGATGATTCCGGCGATCCATTCGATTCGGTTCGCGGTGAGCCCCTCGCGCAGTGCTTTGATGATAGGGATGCCACCTGCCACTGCAGCTTCGAAAGCCACCATGACGCCTTTTTCGCGTGCCGCTGCGAAAATTTCACTTCCGTGCACTGCGAGCAGCGCCTTGTTTGCGGTGACCACGTGTTTGCCAGCGGCGATCGCCTCCATGACCAATGTACGGGCGATGCCGTAGCCACCGATCAACTCCACGACGATGTCGATCGCAGGGTTCGCGATCACCTCGCGTGCATCGGCGACGACTTGAGTGCGGTTGCCGACCAAGGTACGAGCGCGTGCGACATCCAAGTCCGCCACCATCGTGATCTCGATGCCACAACCCGCGCGCCGACGGATTTCCTCTTGGTTGCGCGCAAGCACCTCGAAGGTACCGCTACCCACCGTGCCAATTCCTAACAGTCCAACTTGAATAGGTTCCATGAAATCTAAGATGTTTGTTTTTGTATTTTTAAAAAATCGTTGAGCTCACCGATCCTCGTGCGATCACTCTCGGTGTCGTGCGGCTTCAGATCAATTTCAATTCGCCGCGTCTCTATGCCATTACAATTGTCGGGCTTTTTTCCAGTCTGCGATGGTTGCGAGAAATGGCTTGGCGTAGCGTTGGACCTTGGCCGCGCCGATCCCTGGCACAAGGAGCGCTTGCTCGGCGTTCACAGGTTGATAGCGGGCGAGTGCCTCCAGAGTTTTATTCCCGAAAACCACGTAGGATGGCACGTCATCACGCTTGGCGATTTTTTCGCGGATGTCGCGCAGTGCCGTGTAGAGTTGTCCGTCAAATCCATGGTCTTTCAGTGCGACTTCCTTGCGGATTGCTTGGGCATCTGGCCAGACGAGTTGGTATTTCGTCCCGCCTCGCATGATGGTGTCGCCAAGCGGTGTGAGTGTCATCAGAGGAAATTCACCCTTCACGGTGACCACCAATCCAGCATCGGCGAGTGATCGCATCAGGCTATTCAAATAACCGGCGCCCTTGTCTTTTAGAATTCCATAGGTGCTGAGTTTGTCGAGTCCGCCCCCGATGATTTCCTGCGACTTGCTACCGGCTAACATCTGGACGATGCGTCCACGTCCGAACCGTGGCTCCCAACCCGCGGTGGTACGGCGCGACATCCGCGCGACTCCACTCAGTACCTTGCGGACTAACACGGCCTCTTCTTCGGTGGGTGGGCGGCTATCCCCCGAGCCTCCTTCACGGCAAATGTCGCAAGTCCCGCAAGTGCCGGCTTCATCTTCTCCGAAGTAGCTGAGAATCCATTGCTGGCGGCAACTGCGCGAGTAACACATCTCCACCATCGCTTTAAGTTTTTCGCGGTCGCGGCGATCTTTTTCTTCGATCGCCACCTCGTCGAGATGGATCGCCCGCGCCATCACGTCTGGCTTGAGCAAGCGGGTGCCTTTCATTCGTTTTTTTGGAATGTCAAAACGCTCGACGTAGCCACCGCGCGCGAGAATCGCCATGGCACTGCCCACCGACATCGAGTTTTTCACATCTGCACCTTCCGCGATTTCATCAAGCGTGCGGTGAACTTCGAAGTCCTTGTCCGCCTCGTTGAGAAGGTATTGATAGATCGAGCGGACGATGGCAGCGGTGGGGTTCGCGCCATCGATAAAAAATTCCTGAGTGCGAGTGTCCGCATAGTTGAACAACAACTCGCAATATGCGTTTTCTCCGTCTCGTCCTGCACGCCCGGCTTCCTGATAGTAGGCCTCCACGCTTCCTGGGACTTCGTAGTGAATCACGAACCGCACGTCTGACCGGTCGATGCCCATGCCGAACGCATTGGTGGCTACGGCGACGTCGGCTTTGCGGTGGATGAAGATTTCTTGTGCACGTTCGCGTTCTTGGTCACTCATGCCACCGTGGTAGCCCACACATTTCAATCCCCAGCTTGCGAGAGTTTCGGACACGGATTCTACTTTCTTACGAGTCGCGCAGTAGATGATCCCGGTCTGGTGCGCAGCGATCACGGCACGGATGCGCTCGTCTTTTTGCGCGGCTTTTTCCATGGGTGAAATATTCAGCGACAAGTTCGGACGAGAGAATCCACTCACCTGCTCGAAGGGAATACGGAGTGCGAGGACTTGGCTAATATCTTCGCGAACGATCGGTGTGGCAGTCGCTGTTAGAGCTACGCATTGGGGGCGGCCGATTTTTTCTAACGATTTACCAAGTCTCAGGTAGTCCGGCCTAAAATCATGTCCCCACTGGCTGAGGCAGTGCGCCTCGTCCACTGCGAATAGTGAGATATCGACGCCGCTAAGAGCGTTGAGAAAACTCTCGGCTCGGAAGCGTTCGGGTGCGACATAGACCAACTTCCACCTACCGGCCCGCATGCCATCGAGGCGTTCTTTTTGCTCGGGCCAACTGAGCGTCGAATTGATCATCGTCGCGGCGATTCCTCGAGCGACGAGGGCATCGACCTGATCTTTCATGAGCGCGATCAATGGCGAGATCACCAAGGTCACCCCGCCGAAGCACAAGGCCGGGATTTGGAAGCACAGCGACTTTCCCCCTCCGGTGGGCATGACCACCAACCCGTCGCGACCTGAGGTGATTTCCCGGATCACTTCTTCTTGCCCGTCCAGAAACCCAGAAAAACCGAAGTGACGCTTGAGCGCCTCGTGGGGCGTCATGATCAGCGGTTTGGATTCTTGTCGGACAGGGGACATGGCGTGCGCAAATGAACAACGTGCACCGCACCTAGGTCAATCTCTGAGAAATCCGCGCTCGATGAGAAGCGCAGCCTCGGGACCTTGCCGAGTGTAGCGCTTCCCGAGGTTTTTTGTTTGGTAGAATAAAAAACCTGCGGAGTCGCGTCGCGTTCGTTGGTTTTGACTGGAGGAAAGCATTTGACAAGCGGAGGAGCCCTGAGGATTTTTCAATCACATGGCCACAGGGAATTTTGTCTTAATCCTCACCGCGTTAACCCAAGAATTGGACGCCACCTTACTGCCAGATCACGTCAAAATCGTTTTCACAGGAGCGGGCAAAATTAATGCGGCCCATGTGACGACACTTGAGTTGTTAGCAAACAGGCCGTCGGTGGTTTTGAATTATGGCACCGCAGGGCGAATCCATCAGGAGATTTCTGGTCTGGTGGAGGTGGCGTCGGTCGTGCAGAGGGACATGATGACTTCACCTTTGGCACCGCGTGGGGTCGTGCCATACGACGACCAAGCTCACACGCTGCACTCGGGTCAATCTGGCGTGCGATGTGGCACGGGAGACAGCTTTGTGACATCGCATGACGAGTGGTTCGTGGAGAAAAAAGTCGACCTAGTGGACATGGAACTTTTTGCCATCGCGGCGGTCTGCGACCGAATGGGGGTTCCTTGGCGTTCGTTTAAATATATTTCTGACGATGCGAACCACGCATCATCTAACGCATGGGAGGACAACGTGCACCGCGGACAAGATTTATTTATCGAGCGTCTTCGCACACTGTGAGTCATTGGCAGCATTTGATTGCTCATTGATATTCTCAATCTGAATTGTTGTGGTGTGCATCCTCGGTATCTCGTCGGGTATTTAATCTCGCATAACCCTTTTCCGCGCCGCGTCTAGAACGCAGCAGGGGAGCGTAATTCAAGGAGGGTGGGCGTCTCGCCCACCAGAATTAAAATAAGTACTGAAGTGGTCTCCTTACCGTTGCCAGTAAATTCTTTGATTTGTTGTTGAGTGGAGCTGGTCGTTCTGGGGTGGTTTGTTTGAGAGAGGGGCGGGCGTGGTCAAG